>DAOTPH010000105.1:0-6767 GCA_035451765.1 Bacteroidota bacterium
GTGCTGTTTCAAATAATTGTCCTAAATTCATACGTGATGGAACACCCAAAGGATTCAAGACTATATCAACAGGAGTGCCATCAGGTAAAAATGGCATATCTTCAATAGGTACAACTTTTGATACAATACCTTTATTCCCGTGACGACCCGAAAGCTTATCACCTACCTGAACTTTTCTCTTCTTAGCAACATATACTTTTGCCATCTCAAGAATTCCCGGTGGCAATTCATCGCCCGAAGCAATTTTGTTTCGTTCGCTTCTGAAAAGATTCTTTTGGTCAGTCCTATAAATAAGATAATTAGATATCATATCTTTTATCTTTTCATTTTCCGCTGCATCAGCAAGATAATCAGCATCATCGTCAAGAAATTCTGGTTTCAAGACACCTTTTTTGAAAGCTTCTTGAATTTTATCTTCAGTCAACTTCATACCACTACGAAATACCTGTAATCCATTTTTAAGCTTTATGCCAAGCGATACTTTATCATTTAATGCATTGCATAATCTATTTATACAATCTTGGTCTAACTGCAAAAGGGTTTCACGTTCTTTTTTGGCAATTGCATCTTGTGCTTTCTTATCTTTCTCTCTGCTTAATTGGTCAGCAGTAATAAGTCTTCGTGAGAATATCTTAGTATTAATAACCACTCCGCTTAATCCTGGTGTAGCCCGTAGAGAAACATCCTTTACCTCGCCAGCCTTATCTCCAAAAATTGCTCGGAGTAGCTTCTCCTCAGGTGTTGGATCCACTTCCCCCTTTGGTGTAATTTTCCCAATTAAAATATCCCCTTCTTTTACTTTTGCCCCAACGCGAATTATTCCATCTTCTCCAAGATTTTTGACTGATTCCTCGCTTACATTGGGTATTTCTATTGTAAATTCCTCTTCACCACGTTTTGTATCTCGCACTGTTAAAGAAAATTCTTCAATATGCACTGATGTAAATACATCGCGCGCAACTAAATTTTCTGAAATAATTACAGCATCCTCAAAATTATATCCTCGCCAAGGCATAAATGCTACCAGCACATTTCTTCCAAGTGCCAGCTCCCCTAAATCTGTTGATGAATTATCCACAAGTGGCATACCTTTAATAACTCGTTGACCTTTTTTCACTATTGGACGCTGGTTGATTGTAGTGTCTTGATTTGTACGCTCAAATTTCTTTAATGGATATGTGACAATATCCTGATATCCAAATTCTTTAAATTTTTCATCCTCAGTGCGATCATCATCATATTTGACTATAATTTTATTTGCATCGACAAATTGAACAACTCCATTTCCACGTGCAAATATTAGCGACCTTGAATCTTTTGCAATGCGAGCTTCCATACCTGTACCAACGATAGGTGCTTCGGGTTTAAGTAGTGGCACTGATTGCCGTTGCATATTTGAACCCATCAATGCTCGGTTTGCATCATCGTGTTCCAAAAATGGTATCAATGCAGATGCAGCAGATGTAATTTGATCTGTAGATACATCCATATAATTTACTTCATTTGCTTCTACCATCACAAAATCACCAAGCTTACGTGCTCGTATTTTTTGTTCCAATATTTTTCCATTCTTATCAACAGGAGTAGATGCGGGTATAAGAATATATTGATCTTCTTGTTCCGCTGATAAATAATCAATTTGCTCTGTTACAACTCCATTAACTACACGCCGATAAGGTGCTTCGAGAAATCCAAGATCATTTACTCGTGCGTGAATTGCAAGCGAAGAAATCAATCCTATATTTGGCCCCTCAGGTGTCTCAATTGGGCAAAGTCTTCCATAATGAGTATAATGCACATCACGTACCTCAAATCCCGCTCTTTCACGATTTAATCCGCCAGGTCCCAAAGCTGATATCCTCCTTTTATGAGTTAATTCAGCTAATGGATTTGTCTGATCCATAAATTGAGAGAGCTGATTTGTTCCAAAAAATTGATTTATTACTGATGTTATTGTTCGGGCATTTACTAATTCAGATGGTGATAAAGATTGATTATCTTTCATTCCAAGGCGCTCTTTAATAGTGCGTGCCATTCGTGTCAAACCAATATTAAATTGATTGGCAAGTTGCTCTCCTACGGTTCTTACTCGCCGATTGCTTAAATGGTCAATATCATCTCCGCCCAATTTATTATCATGAAGATATAGTACTTTCTTAATTACTTCGATTATATCGGTATATGTCAATGATAGTGTATCTTCGGGAATTGTAAGATGCAAATCATGATTTATCTTATATCTTCCAACAGCGCCGAGGTCATATCTTTGAGAATTGAAAAACATCTTATCAAGTAGCAATGATGCTGTTTCCTTATCAGGGGGTTCAGTTGTTCTAATTGTACGATAAATAATATCCAAAGCTTCATCTGTCGAACGTGATAAATCTCTTTGTAATGTTTTGGCTATAATTGGCTCATCAGTGGGATCATATTCTTTATAAAATTTAAGTGGAAGAATTTCTGTCGACTTTATAGCATCATATAGTTTCTCAGTCAATGCTGAATCACGGGTTGCAATTATCTCTCCCGTATTCAAATCGACAACATCCGAAGCAAACCTTTTTCCTATATAAGACTTATCCAATTGCTCAGGTTCAACATTTTCAACCAATTGAAATAGATTCAATATATCTTCATCAGTTGAATATCCAATTGCTCGAAGAAGTGTGGTTGCGGGGAATTTCTTTTTTCTATCCACATAGCAGTAAAGCACATCGTGAATATCTGTGATAAATTCTAGCCAAGAGCCGCGCATTGGAATAATTCTTCCCGAATATATTCGGCTACCATTAGGATGCATTGCGACATCGAAGAAAACCCCGGGCGAACGATGAATTTGATTAACTATTACTCGTTCTGCACCATTAATAATAAATGTGGCTCGGTCTGTCATTGCAGGTATATTCCCAAGATAGACTTCTTGCTCGACGGCTTCCATATAATCTTCACTATCTTTATCCGCCTTGCTTGAGAGTCTTAACTTTGCTTTTAATGGTTTCGAGTATGTTAGCTCACGTTCACGGCATTCATTCTCGGAATATTTAGGCCTTTCAATATTGTACTCTATAAATTCAAGCTGAAAGACTGATTGTGCATCCTCAATTGGAAAATTATTCAAAAACATTTTCTGCAATCCAACAGGTTTGCGTTTTGATGGTGGAATTCCCTCTTGCAGAAATTCTTCATAGGAAGATATCTGAATTCCTAATAAATCAGGATATATATCTGTCGTTTTAAAGCGTGAAAAATCTATCCGCTTACGGAGACATACAATCCCTCTATCAGTTTCAAGTAATTTGACGTCTATATCATTTGTATATAAGCCGCCTTTATAATTATCGATAAGTTCATCGATATTTTCTGGTTGATTATTATTGATGTTATCCACTTTTACTCCTTAATAAAAAAAGGATCTTTGATGTTCAATTTTAATTATTTTGTAATATATAATAAAACATCAAAAATCCTTCTAAGAATGAATGATTAATTAACTTATTGAAAAAGATATTTTTAATGATTTTTTCTGACAATTAATAAAAATATATTTATTAAATTAAAATAAAATTCAGCATTGTGTAAACAATTTAAATTTTATTTTATTTTAATTTTAAAATTATTAAAAAAATGTAGAGACGTATAATAATCGTACGTCTCTACATACAAATTACTTCAATGTAACTTTTGCACCTGTTTCTTCAATCTTTTTCTTCATTTCTTCTGCTTCTGCTTTTGAAACAGATTCTTTTACTAATTTCGGTGCTGCTTCAACAAGATCTTTAGCGTCTTTTAATCCAAGCTGTGTTAATTCCCTAATAACCTTAATAACATTTAATTTATTAGGTCCAATCTCGGTTAATTCGACAGAAAATTCAGTTTGTTCTTCTACTGCAGGAGCTGCTTCAACCGCTGCCCCTGGCATTGCCGCTCCCATCATTATAGGGGCTGCTGCAGATACACCGAATTTTTCTTCTAAAGCTTTCTTTAATTCTGAAGCTTCTACTAATGTTAATGCTGATATTTCATCCAGCAATTTTTCAATTTTCTCTGACATTTTATTTCCCTTTTAAATTTTAAACAATTTTAATTATGCAACATTTTGTTTTTTAGCCACTTCTTCTATTATAGAGGCTAAATCTCTGAAAATGGAATTTATTGCCCCTGCAACACCCGAAATAGGCGATGATATAGAACCAATTATTCCTGATATAAGTTCTTTTTTGGAAGGAAGTGTGCCTAAAATATTTAATTGATTTTTATCATAGAAGACTTTTTCTACGATAGCGGCTTTAAATTTTGGTTTTTCTTCCTTGTCAAGAATTTGCTTCAATATTTTTGCAGGAACTAATGGATCGTCATAAGCTAAAGCAATACTTGTATTTCCGCTTAGAAAAGAATCATCAATATTTTCTGATATTTGCTCTTTTATTGCTCTTGCTATTAAAGTGTTCTTTGCAACTTTATATTCCACTCCACTCTCGCGGAACTTTTTCCGCAATGTGTTTACTTCCGCGACATTCATTGATGAGAAATCCATAAAATATAAGCCTTGTACTTTGCTAAATTTCTCATTCAATTCTGCGAGTAACTGTTTTTTTGTTTCTAAATTTACCATAGAATTACTACTCATTTATTTTATTATTGCAATACAATTGGACTAAACCAATCGAGAAGCTTATTGCAATAGTACGTAATAGCCATAATTATTATTCTACGGGTATGCTCGATTCATTGATTTGAACCGATGGACCCATTGTGGCGCAAACGCTCACATTTTTTACATATTTTCCTTTTGCCGAACTAGGTTTTGCTTTGATAATATTATTGAAAAATGTAACTAAATTCTCCTGAATTTTATCCTCATCAAACGAACATTTCCCAATTGCTGCATGAACATTACCTGTTTTATCTACCCGATATTCAATTTTGCCAGCTTTTACTTCGCGCACTGCTTTATCAATATCAAATGTGACTGTCCCAACTTTTGGATTAGGCATAAGTCCGCGTGGTCCAAGAATACGACCTAATTTTCCAACCTCTCCCATAACATCAGGAGTCGCTATTATTACATCGACATCTGTCCAACCGCCCTTGATTTTTTCGATATATTCATCTAATCCCGCATAATCAGCACCTGCGTTAATTGCTTCCTGGTCTTTTGGAGTTTTTGCTAATACAAGTACGCGTACAGATTTTCCTGTGCCATTTGGTAATGAAACAGTGCCACGAACCATCTGATCTGCTTTACGTGGGTCAACACCTAATTTTATTGCAATTTCAAAAGATTCATCGAATTTCGCTGTTGCTGTATTTTTAACAATAGATATTGCCTCGTTTAATTCGTAACTTTTTTTGGGATCTACCTTTTTAATTAATTCTCTATATCTTTTGCTTTTCTTTTTCATTTTTTCCCTTGTTTTAGTTTTCTACAACATCAATACCCATACTACGTGCTGTGCCTTTTATCATACTTATTGCAGCTTCGATATCATTTGCGTTAAGATCTGGCATTTTCGTTTCCGCGATTTCCTTGACCTGCGTGAGTGAAACTTTTCCAACTTTCTTTTTATTTGGCTCAGCTGATCCAGATTTTATATTTGCGGCTTGCTTGAGCAACACTGCTGCAGGTGGTGTTTTAATTATAAATGTAAAGCTCTTATCAGAGAAAAACGTAACCACAACAGGTAGCAATGTGCCTGCTTGCTTTTGTGTCTTGGCATTAAATTGCTTCACAAATTCCATTCCATTCAAACCTCTTTGTCCAAATGCTGGACCCACGGGCGGCGACATTGTTGCTTGCCCCCCTGTCAATTGAAGTTTGAATGTTCCCATTACTTTTTTTGCCATTTTATACTCTACTTTTTATTATTTTCAAAATTTATTAATGATTCTCAAGTTCTACCTGAGAGAAATCCAATTCAACAGGTGTCTTCCGTCCTAATATTCCAACCTCAACCTTCAATTTCTGCTTTTCGTAATTGACTTCCTTTACAGTACCTGTAAATGTATTGAAAGGTCCGTCAATAACTCTGACAGGGTCGCCAACATCGAAAGTAGTTTCAATTGTAGAAACATCTTTCCTTTCTTCGACTCTGCCTAAAATTCTATTAACTTCTTCGGGTTGAAGTGGAGTGGCTTCTGTTTTCCTACCCACAAAGCTCACAACTATTGGAATGGAAGTAATTATATCATTGATTTTCTTATTTAATTTGCAATTTAAAATAATATAACCTGGAAGGAAATTCTTTACCTTAGTTTTCCTTTTACCATTTTTTACCTCAAAAACTGTTTCGAGAGGTATTATAATTTCCTTTAAAGTATCTCGCAACCCATATCTTTCTAATTCCGATTCAATCAATGACTTAGCTTTGACTTCTTGGCCTGTATAGACACGCAAAGCATACCATTTGAATTCTTTTTCTTCCTCGGTTTGCTCTTGGTTTTGCGGATCTTCTATATTTTGATATGATTCTTCCATTTTTTATTTTTAATTCCTATTAATAAATGAGATTCACTATCCATGTTGTAATTTGGTCAATAACGAAAATGAATAATGTTACAATTAAGCTGAAAAGAATTACAACACGAGTGGATTCTCTTAGTTGGTCACGAGTTGGCCACGATACTTTTTTCATTTCGGCAACAACATCGTTGAAGAATTTCTTTATTTTTTTGAACATTGGATTTGAATATTAATTTTGCACGGGAAGAGGGACTCGAACCCCCAACCGACGGTTTTGGAGACCGTAACTCTACCAATTGAGCTATTC
>DAOTPH010000106.1:0-6756 GCA_035451765.1 Bacteroidota bacterium
CTCAGCAAGAGCAAATTATAAAGAAGAATATAAAGGTATATGCAATAGATGCGCAAAAGGTTGCCGAAGATAGCGGAATGGGGCGCCGAATTAATACAATTATGCAAACCTGCTTTTTTGCTATATCAGGTGTTTTACCAAAAGAGCAAGCAATTGAAGAAATCAAAAAGTCAATTCGCAAGACTTACGGAAGAAAAGGCGAACACATTGTGCAGATGAACCTTGATGCAGTCGATAATACACTTGCTAATTTATTTGAAATTCCTGTACCTTCTACTGTAACATCAAAATGGGATACATTGCCACCCGTAGCACCTAATGCACCTGAATTTGTCAAAAAAGTTGAGGGTGAAATAATTGCATTAAAAGGCGATAACTTGCCTGTCAGCGTATTTCCCGTTGATGGCACCTGGCCTACAGCAACTTCTCAATATGAAAAGCGTAACATTGCTTTGGAAATTCCTGTATGGGATGAATCAATTTGTATACAATGCGGAAAATGTGCGCTTGTTTGCCCCCATGCATCAATTCGTATAAAAGTATATGACCCGAAATATTTGGAAAATGTTCCCCCAACATTTAAATCAATGCCCTCAAAGGATTACAAAGGAGAAATGTACTCAATTCAAATTGCGCCGGAGGATTGCACAGGATGCAAAGTATGTGTAGAATCATGTCCTGTTACGGATAAGAAAAATCCAAAGCATAAAGCATTAGATATGTATCCGCAAATGCCATTACGGGAACAGGAGAAGATAAATTGGGATTTCTTCCTATCAATTCCCGATAAAGACCGCTCCACAATACAATATACCAATATACGACAACAGCAAATTCAAAGGCCATTATTTGAATTTTCGGGAGCGTGTGCTGGATGTGGTGAAACACCATATGTAAAAATTGTTTCGCAAATGTTTGGGGACCGCGCAATTGTTGCAAATGCAACAGGATGCTCATCAATTTATGGTGGAAATTTACCGACAACTCCATGGTCAAAAAATCACGAAGGACGCGGTCCGGCATGGAATAATTCACTATTTGAAGATAATGCAGAATTTGGACTTGGAATGCGGCTCGCAATTGATAAACAAGAAGAAATTGCCCGCAATCTGGTAATGAATTTTGAAGATGTTCTTGGGAAAGATTTTATAAATGAGCTTTTAAATTCAAATCAAAAAACAGAAGAAGAAATAGCAACTCAGAGAAATCGTGTTGCAATTTTGAAAGAAAAATTGATGAAAATAGATTCACTTGATGCAAAAAGATTGATTGATGTCGCAGATTATTTTGTAAGGAAATCAGTTTGGATAATTGGTGGCGATGGTTGGGCTTATGATATTGGCTACGGAGGATTGGACCACGTTCTTGCTTCAGGCAAAAATGTGAATATACTTGTGCTTGATACTGAAGTCTATTCTAATACGGGAGGGCAGATGTCAAAATCCTCTCCAATAGGTTCAATTGCAAAATTTGCTGCGAGCGGCAAACCTACTCCAAAAAAGGATCTCGGAATGATGGCTATGGCTTATGGGAATGTCTATGTTGCTTCGGTCGCATTTGGTTCAAATGATGCACAAACTCTTAAGGCAATTGCGGAAGCTGAGGCTTATGATGGTCCTTCTATTATTATAGCATATAGCCATTGTATTGCTCACGGTATTGATATGGAGCATCCTTTGTCAGTGCAAAAAGCATTGGTCGATTCAGGTCAGTGGATACTATATCGTTATAATCCAAATAATAAATTGGCCGGCAAAAATCCATTAACACTTGATAGCAAAGCACCAAAGATTCCAGTTTCGCAGTACCTTGATTTAGAAACACGCTACAAGATGTTGAGCAAAATTAATCCTGAGGGGTATAAAAAATTCTATACTGAAGCCCAGGAATTTGTTAATGAAAGATACAAATACTATACATATCTTGCACAACGCGATTTTTCAGAATATATTAATCAAACTGATGGTAATCTTACGAGTAAGGAAGGAGCAAAATAATGGATATCAAGGCAAAATATTTAGGATATGAATTGCAATCGCCATTCGTACTTTCTGCTTCACCAATTAGCCAAGATATTGATAATCTTATCAGATTGAACGACTTAGGCATTGGTGCTATTGTACTTCATTCGCTTTTTGAGGAGCAATTGATTGATGAGCAACTTGAATTAGATTATCATCTAACTCACGGTACAGAAAGTTTTGCCGAAGCGCAATCATTTTTCCCAAATTATGATGAATATCGTTTAGAACCTGATGAATATCTTGAACTTATTCGTAAAGCTAAGGAGAAAACAAATGTGCCTATTATCGGAAGCCTCAATGGTACATCATTAGGTGGATGGATAAGTTATGCAAAGCAAATGGAGGAAGCAGGAGCCGATGCAATCGAATTGAATATTTATAATATTCCAACAGATTTTGCATTGCAAGGCGATGAAATTGAGGATACTTATGTTCAAATATTTAGAGAAGTAAAAACAAAAGTTCACATACCGGTAGCAGCAAAACTCAGTCCATTTTTCACAAATTTTGCAAATTTTGCAAAACGCCTTGATTATGCAGGAGCTAATGCGCTCGTACTTTTCAATAGATTCTATCAACCCGATATAAATATTGATACTCTGGAAGTTGAACCCAAAGTATCATTAAGCACATCAGCCGATAACCGTATTGCACTGCGATGGATTGCGATGCTTAAAGGTAGAATTAATTTAGATCTTGCTGCAACAGGCGGAATACTAAAAGCAGAAGATGCAATTAAAGCATTGCTTGCAGGTGCAAATGTTGTGGAAATGTTTTCAACATTTGCCTGGAGTGGTTTAGATTATTTAACAAGGCTTATCAAGGATCTTCAGAAGTGGATGTTGCTGAAAGAATATTCATCCGTTAGCGAATTTATTGGGGTAATGTCCCAAGAAAGAGTTCCAAATCCTTCAGCTTATGAGCGGGCGCAGTATATAAAAGCATTGATGTCTTTTAAATTTCATTAATAATGATAAAAAAAACCCACGACTAAAATCGTGGGTTCTTTTTTTTGTACTTATTTGTTCCTCTTATAGAAATCTTCCATCAAATTGACAAGTGCTTCTACTGAGGAAATTGGGCAAGCATTATAGACAGATGCCCGTAATCCACCTACTGAACGATGTCCTTTAAGTCCTAACATTTTTTGAGCCTTAGCTTCCTCGAGGAATTTAGCTTCCAATTCGGGAGTGGGCAAATTCCACGTAATATTCATAAGAGAACGATCCTCTTTATTTTTGATTCTTCCGATGAAGAAATCGGGATGAGCATCAATTACATCATAAATCATTTTTGCTTTTTTCTCATTTTTTTCTTGCATAGCTTTTAATCCACCATTCTTTTTGAGCCATTTCAATGTTTGACCTACTGCGTAAATGGGTAGTACAGGTGGCGTATTATATAGAGATTCTTTTTCAATGTGAGTGGAATATTTCATCATTGTATAACCATCTTTGCGGGCTTTTTGTTCCACAAATGATTTCTTTATGACAATTACAGTGACACCTGCGGGTCCGACATTCTTTTGAGCACCTGCATAAATCAAGGAAGCTTTATTGTAATCTCGTTCCATTGCGAGAAAATCTGATGAATTATCTATAACGAGAGGCGTATTGCCTGTATCGGGCCACTTTTTCCACTCGCTTCCGTAAATTGTATTATTTGATGTAATATGGACATAATCAGCATTTGGTGATATTGTGAAATTTTTTGGAATATAAGAATAATTATCGTCCTTAGAGGTTGCGATAATATTAGTTTTTCCTGTCATTTGAGCTTCTTTTATTGCCTTGTCTGACCAATAACCTGTTGAAATATAATCTGCTTCGTTTTGCAAAAAATTATATGGTACCATAGCAAATTGCAAACTTGCACCGCCACCTAAAAATAGCACTGAATATTCATCTTTTGATAAATTCATTAATGATAGTAAATCGCTTTCCGCTTCTTTTATTACAGCATCAAATGCCTTGTCTCGATGGCTGACTTCCATAATTGAAACACCAAGACCTGCAAAATCTACTACAGCATCTCGTGTTGCCTCAAGTACTTCATAAGGTAGTACTGCGGGACCAGCAAAAAAATTATGTGCTCTATTCATATTTATCCTCAAAAATTTAAATTGATAATTTATTAATTAACGGTATTTCAAAATTATGAAATTATTTTGTAATAAAGGATATTATAATTATCAATTCAGATATTTTTAATTAAGTCATTATTATATACAAATTACTTACAATACTCTGCAACAATTTGTCTATCGCTAAATGGTCGACGCTCTCCCCCTATTATCTGATAATCTTCGTGTCCTTTACCTGCAATTAAAATTATATCATTTTCGGTGGATTTTTCGATTGCATAACGAATTGCTTCTGCTCTATCCTGGATAATTGAAACTGTATTTCGCTTATTTCCATTTATACCTTTTAAAATATCCTCAAAAATCACCTGGGGATCTTCATTCCGAGGATTATCATTAGTAATAATCACAAAATCAGATAAATCGCAAGCAATTTTGCCCATTTTATGCCTTTTATCTCTATCCCTATTTCCACCACAACCAAATACACATATTATTTTTCCATTAAGCGAATTCGTATAATGAATTTGCTTCAATGACTGCAATGCTTTTTCAAGTGCATCGGGAGTATGAGCATAATCAATGATTGCTATTGCTCCATTTGGAAGATTATATTTTTCCATTCTGCCGGGGGCTCCTGTTGCATTTTCTAAGCATTTGCAAATCTGATTTGGTTCAAAACCAAGCTCAGATGCAATTGCAAAAGCCTGGGCAAGATTATCAATATTAAATTTACCAAGCAAAGGGGAATGAATTTTATATGTGGTATTATTATTTACAATATCAAACTCTACACATTTTATCGATAAATTTTCATTTTTAATAATATAATCAGAATCTGATTTCCTTCCGACTGTAAATATTTGTTTTGCTTTGCAATCCTTTATAATATAATCAGCATAAGTATCATCTGCATTAATTACAGCAATTGCATCGTGTTGCAAATTGTCAAATAATAATTTTTTTGCATTTGCATAATCTTGCATTGTTTTATGGTAATCCAAATGGTCTTGGGTTAAATTTGTAAAAGCAGCGGCAATAAAATTTATGCAATGTACTCGATGCTGCACAAGCGAGTGCGATGATACTTCCATTGAGACATATTCAACACCTACATTTACACATTGATTTAAATAAGCAAATAATTCAAGAGATTCAGGAGTTGTATGAGTAGTGGGAATTATTTTGTTATTAATAAATATCCCGGTTGTGCCAATGATTGCTGTTTTTTTATTGAAATACTGGAAAATATGATTCAAAAGGAATGTGATCGTTGTTTTTCCATTTGTACCTGTAATTCCGATGATTTTCAATTTATTCGAGGGAAAATCATAAAAAGCATTTGATAATTCGGCAAGTGCAATACGAGAATCAGGAACCTGAATGTAAGTAATATTCTTATATAAATCATCGGGAAGAAATTCACAAGCAATTGCAGTTGCTCCGCGTTCAATAGCATCATTTATAAATTGATGTCCATCGAAATTCTCACCGTGAATTGCTACAAATAAAGAATTTGGGGATACATTTTTTGAATTGTATTCAATTGATGATATTATAATGTCATCATTCCCAAATATATTAATTATATTAATATTGTCTAAAAGATGTTTTAGTATTTGCATTAATAAGATTATTATTTTTACAAAATTATAAAAAATATAGAAAAGTCTTTATAAAATAAAGAATTTCGATTAGAATTTTGTAATTTTGCTTTTTTTAATTTAACAAAATTTGTTATGAGTTCGAAGCCAATTAATGTTCTTTATGTGACTCCTGAATCACTGCCTTATATAAGAATTCATAGCTTAGGGGATATTTCATATTCTTTTGTAATGGCGATGCGAGAGCAGGGTATTGATATCAGGCTAATGATGCCACGTTATGGGACTATATCAGAGCGGATGCATCAGATACATTTCATTAATCGCTTGACAAATATCGAGATACAAATGGGCAGGGAGCGAATTCCCGCCAGTGTTAAGTCTTCCTCGATGAATACCCCGCGAACCAAAGTACAAGCTTATATCACAAATAATGAGAAATACTTTTCTTCTCATAAAGGAATTTATAGAGATGCAAAAACTCTTGAACTTTATCCGGATAATCCTGAGAGATATATGTATTTCGATAGAAGTGTGGTGGAAACTTGCAATTTGATTGAATGGGTTCCGGATATTGTTCATGTTGTGGATGGTGAATCCGCACTTGTTCCTGCTATGTTCAAATTACTTTATCCTGATAAATTTCAAAAGACTAAATTCTTGCTTACAATTCACAATTTTGAGGAACAAGTAGAGGCAGACAAATCAATTTATGATAAATTATGTATCCCCAAAAAATATAAAGACAATTTTCTACATAAAAATAAATTCAACTTTCTAAAAGCAGGAATTATTTATTCCGACGCTATTACAACTTCTAACAAAGTATATAAAGAAGCGATATTGGCAAATCCTCATCTTTCTAATGGACTTATAGAATATATTGATGATAAAGAATTTTTAGCAATACCTATTGGAATTGAGCCATGGTCATGGAATCCAACTCGAGACAAACTTGTTGCTTATAGAATGGAATATGATTTTGAAGATTTTAAATATAATAATAAAATTGACTTATGCAATAAATTTGGCATTGAGTTTGACC
>DAOTPH010000107.1:0-6620 GCA_035451765.1 Bacteroidota bacterium
TATCTAAAAGAATTAAAATAAATATCTGTACCGATTGAAAATACATTGTATTTATAATTAATTATAAAACTTATAATTTCCTGAGGTACATAAGGGAGCAAATTGTTATACGATGGGGAATTCTTTGTTTTATCAATTGAATTTTGGTAAGTATATGATAGTATTGAGAACAAGGAATTATGAAATAATTTTGACTGAATACTAATTGATGCTCCATAATTATGGACTTTCCCAATATTTTGCGCTGACCATGATACAGTTGATTTTGGAACTGAAAGAATTTGATCCTTTGTATCGATATAGTAAGAACTTAGATTAATGTTAAAAGCATTAATTTGCAGTATATCAATTGATAGGGAATATGAATTTGATTTTTCAGGTTTAAGATCTATTGTTCCATAGTTAATATAATACATTTCATTGAAGTTTGGAATTCGATAATTGTTTGAATACATCAGCTTGATAATAGTATTATCAATAATATTTTTCCCATAAATACTAGCTGTATAGGAAAATACATTTTTAATATCATTCCAATAATCATACTTTGCAGATACCAACGCAGATATTGAATATTTTTCTTTTCTGACTAAGTCATAAGACAGATTATATCCAATTCCAAAGTTTAATCGCTCCAAATAATTGCCAACATTGGTGGAAAGTTTGTTTCCTGTAAGATTAGAAAATTGAAAAATAAAATTGAATAAGTTAAAGAATTTATTATAATTAATTGAAAAATCATTAGTTATTCTAACATCGTGAGAAATAAAATACGAATTTGCAAAATTATCATTTGGCAAAAATTCCTTATCATTATAATCTGATGAAGAATAAGAAATTAATAATTTTATTTCATTGGTAATATTTGAATCTATTTAAGATATAAATTAGATAAGTTCATTAATTTAAATTCAGTTAATCTTGCCAAAGAATTTTCAATCTTTCCTGTAATTACTGCCCCTGGCACTCCTCTTTCTGAATTTGTTGTAAATAATTTATTAGTGAATAGGCAATTTTTAATAGGAATCTCAAATCCAATATTTCCACTTAAAATTGAGATGTCAGCATTTTGCCGTTTTACCGAAACACTTTTACCAAAATCATTGTAATCAAATGGATAATTATCATTACTTTTTATATAATTAAAATTTATAAAATAGGGAAATTTAAAAAGTTTTGAATTTGCAGATGTAGATAAATTTGAATATCCAAACGATCCAATTGATGCTGAAATATTAAAGCTCTTATTTTTCGGGATTTTTGAGTGCAAGTCAATCACACCACCAATTGAATTTGTGCCAAATAATGAGCTTGAACAATTCGTAATAACATCAATATTCTCAAAAAATGCCGAAGGAAGTAAGCTAAAATCCACAATAGAATTTTGTGTTGAAGAAATTGGCATTCCGTCAATCAATACCGCTGTTTGGTAAGAACCAGCACCACGCATTGAAATAGTTTTAATTCCACCAACACCTCCGTAGTCTTTTATGAATGTATTAGGTAAGTATTTAATTATTTCAGCTATATTTGAATTATTAAGTTTATCAATCTCTGAAATATTAATACAGTGGATATCCAAATGATTTGTTATATTTGAACGTTGTAAAGTAGATGCCTCTACCTCAATAGTTTTTGCTTTATATTCTAATGTATCATTTTGAGAAAATAATAGTGAAATATTCATAATAATTAAAAATATCGATATATAATAGAATTTACCTAACAAAATAAAATTCCTTCAATTGTTCTTAACTAAATTAAATAATTATATATAAACTAAATATATAAATATTGAATACAATGAGAAGCAGTAAATGATTTAGGAATAGACATTGCAGCTCCTCAATGTATTTGTTCTCGCAAATAACAATGAGAATATTATTGGTAGGTCTTCTGGCTTGGTTTCATCAAGAATTATCACCTTCCCAGTTATTACCAGTGGTTAATTGATAATTCTTTCCGCCTTACAGCTGCGGAACAGCACAGGATTTGCACCTGTTTCCAAAATCATTAAAATGATTTTTTACCAATAATAATATTTCAAAATTATGAATTAAAATTCAAATATTTATCAATTCGTAATAATTTTTGTTTAATTTTGTAAGAAAAAATAGATTAATAAATGTCAAATCCTTTGATACTTGTTGTTGATGATAATAAAATTACTACTAAACTTATGCACAGATATTTATCTGTACATAATTTTGAAGTAATTGAAGCTTTTGATGGGATAGAATGTTTAGAAAAAATCAAAGAAACACCCCCAGATGTTGTAGTTTTAGATGTAATGATGCCCCGCATGGATGGATATGAAACTTTAAAGAGGATGCGTGAAGACGACGTTATGAAAAATATTCCTGTCGTTATTGTCACAGCTTTAAATGATGTTCAAACTCAAATAAAAGCAATTGAAATGGGTGCTGATGATTTTCTTAGCAAACCAGTAGAAGAAAAATTATTAATTGCAAAAGCAAAATTGCTAAGTGAATTAAGTATTTTACGCACTCGTGTAGCTGAACTTTTATCAATTCTTAATAAATTAAAAGAGAATCCTAATTTAATCTCAAATGTTGAGAACATTATTCAAGATGATGAATTCTATGATTAATGAAATCTAAAACTATCTTTGTTTGTTCTAATTGCGGAACGAGGTCTGCCCGCTGGCAAGGAAGATGCCCGACTTGTGGAGCATGGAATTCTTTTGTGGAAGAAGAAGTCGAACAACATACAATAAAAAGAACAACCCAACAAGGGCAAGAACCAATTTTAATATCACAAATTCAATCTGATTCAACTTCTCGTATATTAACTGGGATTGAAGAGTTCGACCGTGTTCTTGGTGGGGGAATGGTTCAAGGCTCGGTTGTACTCCTGGGCGGAGATCCTGGAATTGGGAAATCCACATTATTGCTTCAAGTATCGGGCAAGTTTAATCCTCTCAATTGTTTATATATTACAGGTGAAGAATCATTAAATCAAATTTCCCTAAGAAGTAAACGTATTTTCCATAAAAATGAAGACATACAAATTTTAGCTGAGACCAATTTAGAAAATATTTTTGAAAAATTAACCGCTCTTGATAACCTTCAATTTGTAGTAATAGATTCTATTCAATCAATTTCCTCTGATAAAATTGATGCTATTGCAGGAAGCCTTTTGCAAATCCGTGAATGTACAAATCAAATAACAAATTTTGCTAAAAAAAGTGATATAACATTCTTTTTAATTGGACATATTACAAAAGAAGGTGTTATTGCAGGCCCAAAAGTATTAGAACATATTGTGGACACTGTTCTGCAATTTGAGGGAGAAAAAAATTATAATTATCGAATATTGAGAACATTGAAAAATCGTTTTGGTTCTACAAATGAAATTGGTATATTTGAAATGACAGAAGATGGAATGATTGAAGTTAAAAATCCCTCTGAAATTTTTTTAAGTAATCCAACAGATGAATCAGGTGTAGCAATTTCTTGCGCAATTGAGGGAAGTCGTGCAATTCTTTTGGAAGTGCAAGCTCTTGTTACTCCTTCTAATTTTGCATATCCACAACGAATCACAAATGGATTTGAAATGCGTCGATTGCAATTGATTCTTGCAGTTTTGGAAAAAAGATTGGGATTGAATTTTAGCAGCAGGGATGTGTTCATAAATATTGCGGGCGGCATTATGATTTCTGATCCTGCTTTAGATTTAGCAATTGCTTGCGCATTGATAAGCTCTTTTAAAGACCAAAAATTGCCTCAACAATCGGTAATAATTGGAGAAATTGGTTTAACAGGTGAAGTTAGAGGAGTCGGCAATATAAGTCAGCGATTATTGGAAATTCAAAAGCTCAAATTTCCCAATGTAATTCTTCCCGAAATATCTGCTCAGAAACTGCACGATAAATTTGAGCTTGAATTAATTCCTGTATCAAATGTTTTGCAAACTTTCAGCAAAATTTTCTAATATTTATTAAAATGTTCATTTATTTAATTATTATCATATAATTAAATAATTTGATTTTTTATTAAATCAATTAATTATTTGAGTTACTTATAATTCTTTAATTTTTTTTATCTCTTCAGTCAATTTAGGTAATACTTCAAGAGCATCACCCACAATGCCATAATCTGCTACTTTAAAAATTGGTGCTTCTTTGTCTTTATTAATTGCAAATATGACTTTAGAACTTGACATTCCTGCAAGGTGCTGAATTGCTCCCGAAATTCCGCAAGCAATATATAAAGATGGTGAAACAGTTTTACCCGTTTGTCCTACTTGCTCTGAATGAGGTCTCCATCCCGCATCAACTGCCGCTCGTGATGCTCCAACAGCAGAATTTAATACTTTTGCTAATTCTTCAATAAGAGCGAAGTTTTCTGGGTCCTTCATACCACGCCCACCAGAGACTATTATATCCGCTTCTTTTACATCAAGTTTCCCTTCATTTTTGACTGTATTTATGACAATTGTTTTGCAATCATTAATAGTCAACTCCGGATTGAAACTTTCAAATTGCTTTGTAGTTGTATTCTGTTTAACAGAAGTAAAAACATTTGGTCGTAATGAAAAAACTTTTATGGGAGTATTGATTTTAGTTGTAATTATTGACTTACCTGCATATACGGGTTTTTTGACTATGATATCGTCATTTTCTATATTCATTTCAATAATATCTGCAATATATCCCGCATCAAATTTAGATGCAACAATTGGTGCAAGCTCAAGCCCATCAGAACTTGCAGGGAATAATAAAATATCGCATTCTTTATTATTTGCTAATTGATAAATTGCTTTTGCAATAGCTTGAACAGAATATTTATTAAGAATATCACTTTCAATATTTATTACTTGGTCAATTCCGTAATCAAATAACTGATTAGCAATTTCCTCTGTTCCATTAATTATAGCCGCAATTGCAATAGTATTCGTCTTTGATTTTAATTTTGATGCAGCAGTTGCAACTTCAAAGGCGCTCCTTTTTATATTTCCATTTATAGATTCGACATAAGCTAGTATATTTTTCATTTTTTTCTCCTATATTAATTTAGATTCTTCATGAAGCAAACGTACAACTTCTTTAATCTCTTCGTCAGATGAATTAAATATTTTGTTGAGTCTCTGCCGTATTGGTAGTTCCATTCCCAGAATTTCTATTTTATTTTCATAAAATTGAGCGGCTTTTTCCTCAATTGGCTTTTTCTTTGCTTTCATAATATCGGGTAACTTTGGATAGCGAGGTTCATTCAGTCCTTTTTGTGCAGAAATGATGCAGGGGAGAGATGCCCCTACAATTTCTTTTCCACCTTCTACTTCACGTTCAGCAATCACATTAGTTCCATTTATTTCGAGCTTTGTTACAATTGTTATTACAGGCAAGTCAAGTAAATCAGCAAGAATTGATGGCACTTGCAATGAATCGAAATCTATGCTTTGTTTTCCCATAAATATAATATCGGGATTAAATGATCTAACATATTCAGCAATATTTTTTGCCACAAAATAGGAATCAAAATTCTGATCAGCAGTTTTGATATGCACACCATCATCAACACCCATTGCAAAGGCATTTCTAAGAGTTTCTTGATTCTCATTTGGACCAACTGTAATAGCAACGACTCTACCGCCATTTTTTTCTTTTAATTGTAAGGCTTCCTCGATAGCATATTCATCATAAGGGTTGAGGATGAATTTAACATTGTTTGTGTCAATACTCTTGCCATCGTTACCAATTAAAATTTTGGTAGCAGTATCGGGAACGCGTGAAATAGCAACCAATATGTTCATAAGTTTTCCTTTTTATTCATTTTGTTTAAAATATAGATATTAGTTAATAAATAATTATTAAAAATATTATATAATTTAAATTAATTATATTTAATTCAATTGATTATTAATTTCTTTTGAGAATATATATTTCTCCAATAATGAATATAATCCGAATAATATAAATGAAAATAGAAATGTACTTAATAAAGTATATCCAAAAAATGGAATAGCACTTATATAACAACTTAAAAGTCCTGATAAATTATTAGGATACATTATTCCATTCAACCAAACAGCAAAGTTGGTGATTATATAGAAAATTGTTGCACTAATTAAAGAGGAAAGTGTAATACTTCCTGTATTTGATTTTTTAATTTTTGTACCAATTATGGTAGCAATTATGAGACTTAAATATACAGCCCAAAGAGTGTTATGAAAGCCAAAAATTATATCACTTGCTACCATTGAAATTATTGGAATAATATATCCAATTGTTTTGTTTTTAAATAAAAATCCTGCAAATATACCAACCGATATAACAGCAGTAAAATTTGGTGGGTGGGGAAGAAATCTACTTGCAATTGCAAGTATTATCAATATATTTGATAAGGTAAAATTTAATGTTTTAGTATTCATATATGAAATTAATGTTAGTTTACATAATATAGATTATATTCCAATTATTATATTATTTTTTTGTATCTTTTTCTATTGGCATTTTTGCAAATTCTTCTAGTACCTTGATTATATTTGGATTATTCTGTTCAACTTGTTGCTCAATTTTCTTTAGCATTTCTTCAATCATTTGTGCTTTATACAAAGGATCATCTTTTTTTATTTCAATATTTTTTTTCTCATCCATA
>DAOTPH010000108.1:0-6564 GCA_035451765.1 Bacteroidota bacterium
AAATTTTGAAAATATTAGTGATGAAGAACTCATAAAATTGTTCAAAGAAAAGAGCAATGCGAGTATTCAAGCTTTTGAGGAGTTATATAGCCGATATTCTCCATCTTTGTATTTATATTTTTATAAATTTTTAAAGGATAGCTTTTTTGTAAAGGATTTATATCAGGATTTGTTTTTGAAAGTATATGAGTTCGGGATTGAAGGGAAATTGGATAATATAGATAATTTCAAGGGATACCTATTTAGGATGGCACATAACCTTGCGTTGAATAAGCTTAAAAATGATGAGAAGCAGAGGGATTATCTTGATTCTTATAAAGATGCAATGGAAGTAAATGATTCTATTGGCGAGAGCAATCGAGAAGATACTATTAAAAGATTACAAGATGCTCTTGAGCAACTACCTCCACAATTGAAGGAAATGTTAATTCTGCGAGAGTATAATCATTTAAGTTACGTTGAAATCGCCAAAATCACAGACGAAACAATGGAAAATGTAAAGATAAAAATCTTTAGAGCGAAGAAAAAGCTAAAACAAATAATGACAAATAAATCAAAAAAAATTAGAAAAATGGTGTAGATATGGAAATATATGAATTGAATGAAGATGAGAAGTTAATATTGGAATTGCTTGAAGGCAATCTTGACGAGGAATCCCGTCAGGTTGCATTTCAGAAACTTGCATATAATCCAAATTTGCAAGAGGATTTCCTCGATTATATTAGCATTGATAAGGCAATTGATTTTGATGCAAACCAAGTGACTGTACCTATTGAATATACAAATGAAATATTTGCAAAAGCTGAGAATATGCAGCCATTATCTGGGAAATTTCTTGAATCCTTAAAACGCACTGTAATGACAGGTATTTTTGCTTTGCTAATGCTTCTGCCTCTATTTTTTGGATTGAATAATGGTGGTCAAAATAATCAATCTCATTATCAAACTTCAAAAGCAGAGAAACAAATTAGTTCTCTAAATAATATTTCAACAAACCAAAATAAGATTACAAATAATTTTCAAAATGATGAACAAAAGAAAATTGGAAATAAAGGAAATAGTGGAAATAAATTAAATTCTATCATACGAAAACCTATTCAAAAGAAATTAACAGCTGTACCCGTTGTTGGTAATCAAGTTGTCAATATGAATTCATTATCTAATAATCCAATTTTTGTTGAAAGAAAAATACCACAAAGAGTAAATACAGAACTTTTAATAAATAATAATTCACAGAATATTGCATTTGCAGATATTGACAATTTCCAGCAAGTGAGTTTTCAAATCAAGAAAACAAATGAAATTGGAAAAATCAACTCTAATAAATTTGATTTGCAAAATTTCAAGGTATCGAAGCGAGAAATACCCCCTGTTTTAGTCCAATATCATATTAATTCAGCAATTACAAATCCTGTCAAAAATATGCAAAAGAACTCATCAGTATTTGGAAATTATTGCGTTTCTGTTTTCTTAGAAACATTTCCAAAAATTAGTTTCGGTGCAGAATTTGGGAATGAAGCTTTTTCTCAAATATATTTAAATAGTGCAAATTCAACAGAATATACTCAAACCCCGAATGTATTATATTTTGGAGTTGCTGCAAGATATGATGCAAATCAATGGAAAATATTGAATATTCATCCCGTTGCTCAACTATTTGCGGGTGGTTCATCTCTTGGGCCATTAACACGTGCAAGTATGCAATTAGAATATAATGGTATCAAATATTTCGGAATTTATTGTGGTGTTGATGGGGGATTCCTCCTTTATTCAGACCAGGGCAAATGGTTATCTTCAAAGAAAATTGGGGCAATTATAGGTGCTAATTTTAAATTTTAAGTTCTTGCTGGATTTTTTCAAATTCTTTTAGAGCTTCACCAACAACTTGGTCCATATTATAATATCTATATTGAGCTAGTCGGCCTATAAATCTTATATTTTGCAAGGGCTTTGCTTTATTGATATATTTTTCATAAATATTTTGATTTTCTTCTTTTGGAATTGGATAATATCGCTCATTCTTCCCTCTTTCAAATACTTCGGGATACTCTATTGAAATAGTTGTAGAATTTGATTCTTCGTCAAGGAAATGTTTATATTCAGTAATACGAGTAAAATCGTAATTATTTGGATAATTAATAATTGCACAAGTTTGATATTGCTTAATATTTAAATTCTTATTTACAAACTTTAAACTCCGATAAGGCAACTCTCCATATTCGTAATCAAAAAATTCATCAATTGCTCCTGTATAAATTAAATTATCATATTGTGTTATATTGATTACATCCTTATAATCTGTATTTAATTGCAATTCAATATTAGGATTATCAAGCATTCGCTCAAATATTTTAGTATAACCCTCAGCGGGAATACCTTGGTATTTATCCTGAAAATAGCGATTATCTCGATTTAGTAATATGGGAACACGATTTGCAACGGAAGGATCTAATTCTTCAGGTTTTATACCCCACTGCTTTAAATTATAGCCAAGAAATACATTTTGATATATATAATCAGCAAGGAGTTTTAGATCATTATCATTTGATTGCAAGAGATTAAATATTGGAATTTTTGAACCAAATTGATAATTTTCGAGCAATTTTTTTTCGATTTTTTTTGCATAATTGGGAGAAAAAAGTTGATAGAGCGAGTTAATATTAAATGGAATTGGAACAAGCTCCCCATCAATCAACGCAAGCACTTTATGGAAGTAATGGTGCCAATCGGTAAATTGCAAGATATAATCCCAAATTTTTTTTGAATTAGTATGGAAAATATGGGGACCATATTTTTGAATTGTAATTGCAAATTCATTTTGATAATCGAAACAATTGCCTCCAATATGATTGCGTCTATCAATCACAAGAACATTTTTTTGCAAAATTGTTGCAATACGTTCTGCTAAAACTGAACCCGCCAAACCAGCACCTACAATAAGATAGTCATATTTCATTTTTTTAGTAACATTTTAATTTCTGATACTGTAATTGTTTTAAATATGAAGTTTAATAAAATAAATAATCCAACTGATAATATCATCGATACAATTGCTTGATAAATATTATACTGAAAGAAAAAGAATGGAACTGTGGAAATTGCTGCAATTAGGAAGTATTTTAGAAAATCGAGGAACATTATTGTATGAAAATCTTTATAGAATATAATGCACACAACAATAAAGACAGCAAATTCGCTTAGAACAGAGGAAATAGCGACACCATTTTCACTAAATATTGGCACAAAGATTATATTTGCTGTAATTCCGACAATTAACCCAGCAAGATTTGAGAAGAAAACCTTGCGTTCTTTGTCCCAGGCAATTAATGGAGAATATAATGTCAAGGTATAGAAAACAATCAAATTAGAAATCATTAGAATTCTTATCACACTAATACTACTTATATATTTTTCACCAAAAAGCATTGCAATATATTCAGCAAATACAAAAATAAAAAGCGAAACATAAGCACCCACAGCAAAATTTAATCGGGAAAAATTCTTAACTATTTTTAATCTATCAGGTTTTGTCTTTTTCTCAGGAAATATAGGATAGAAGACATTTTGTAAAATAGTAGATGCTAAGACGGCTACCTGGAGAATATTGTATCCCGCTGTAAAAATGCCAACTTCATAATTTGATTTTTCCAATCTCAATAGAATCATACCAATATTATCATAAATTGCAACAAAAGTCAAAGATAAAAGAATTGGAGTTGAACTTTTCAAAAGTTTCTTCCATAGTTCTAAATCAAATTCAAAGGAAATTTTTCCATATTGGTGTGAATAATAAAATAAAAGCCAAAGCATATTTATAAAAGAGCTTGCAACAATTATTATAATTGCGATAAGGGTGTCTCCTGGATTTTTTATTAGAAGGAAAATACCGCAAAAATTCAGCACATTAACAATAATTGAACGCATTGCAAAAACTTCCATCCGCTGCAGTCCTTGAAATGTCCAATTTAGCAGTAATGAATTTGAAAAGATATTAACGCCCATTATCATAATTGCGATTTTTTCATTAATTGGGAAATCCATTAGGGCAATAAAAATTAACAAAAGAAAATAAACTAAAAGAGAAGAAAATAATCTTATTGTAAATATATTATTTACAATAGGCTTAATATTTGATTTATCTTTTGCAATTTCACGAGTACCGATGGAATCAAGTCCTAGCGCGGCAATAATCAGAAATATGGCAATAACATATTTTGAAAATCCTATCATACCAAATCCCATTGGTGATAGAGTACGCGCAAGATAGAGTGTGTAAATAAAGGTTAAAATACGGCTTACAGCTTCAGCTGCTGTAAGGCTAAATATGTTTTTGATGACTACTTTTGTGTTAGCCATTAAAATTCCTTTCGGAGTAAATCATTCAGAGCAATTTTGGATATTGTCTTTTCATCTTTATACTTTATAATAAGTGGTGTATAAAGAGAAAGTTGATTTTCAAGTGCAAATTTTGTCTTAATACCCCTTGCGCCCGAAACAACCACAGCATTTTCAGGAATTTCAAGCGGGGAGTCATCGCCCGCTTGCAAAATTCGATCATTTACAATATCATAAACTTTCATTGATGAATTAAGTATTACACCTGTTCCAAGAACTGCACCTTTGCGGACAATCACACCTTCATAAACGCCACAATTTCCACCAATCATAACATCATCTTCAATAATAACAGGCATAGCATTCAATGGTTCAAGCACACCACCAATCTGAGAAGCAGCGCTTAGATGTATATTTTTCCCCAACTGAGCGCAACTACCAACAAGTGTATGGGAATCAAGTAATGTCCCACTATCAATATAAGCTCCAATATTCACATACGAAGGGGGCATAATGATAACAGTTGGTGCAATATAAGATCCAGAGCGGATGCTAGTTCCGCCTGGTACAATTCTTACTTTATCATTTAAAGTAAAATAATGCAGAGGCAACGTTGATTTATCATAATATTTATACATAACATCAAGAGAATAATCCATCAATCTGCCAAATTTAAACAAAAGCAAGATTCCTTTCTTTACCCAATCATTGACAACCCATTTACCTGCCTCATTTTTTTCTGCTGCTCTTATTTTGCCTTTATTTAAAAGTTCTAAAAAAGAATTCACATAATCATTAAAATTGCTTAATTCTTCCTTAGGTATTTCGTCAAACTGATTAAAATATTCAACTTTTTCGATAATTTCATTCATTTTGATTAATTTAAAAAAATCAAAATTACACATTTATGAAAAAATTAATAATATAAATAGAGGTTTAAATGGAAGATAAAAATCAGCAAAAGCCCGATGATGGAGAAGAAGAACATCTTAAAATTGAAAATTTGATAACTCCTGAAGAATTTAATGAGCTAACAAAAGATATTTCAAAAGAGAAGTCATCAAAAATTTCATCAAAGATTATTAAATCGAAGGATGCACAAAAAGAATATCCAAAATATGAAGAATATTTAAATAATGACGCCCAAGATACAAACAATTTATCCGAAGAAAATCCCGAGCAATCTACACAGGAGTATTTAATTAGAAATTTCAAAGATTTTTTTGTACTTCCCAAAGCTAACGACCCAAATTCTTCAAGCAGTTCAAGAGTGATTCATACTCATTCATCAGAAAACACAGGGAATATGAATGATTTTATATCCACCGCGGAATATAAGGAAATACATTCGGGAGAGTCATCGGTAATAGTCAATAGAAACGATAATGGTGAGATAGAGAGCATCGAAGTATTTTGTTGCGATGGAGAAAGAGTTGTAATCCGATTTGAAATTGAAGATGAAGAAAATACAGATTAATTATATCCTGATTTTTGTAATTTTGCAAATAACATAAAATTTAATATATGGATATAAACCTGTTTTTTACTCATACATTCAAGGAAAATGAAAACCAATTCGAGAATTCAATTGTTGTGATGTGCGATGTTCTGCGGGCAAGTTCCACAATTTGCGCAGCCCTTCATAATGGTGCAAAGGAAATAATCCCAACTGTTAACTCCGAGCAAGCAATGAACATATATACAAGTTTAGATAGGGCGAGTCGATTTATAGGTGGAGAGCAAAATTTGCATAAACCCGCAGGATTCGATGCAGGTAATTCACCAATGGAATATACTCATGATAAAGTAGCAGGGAAGACAATTATATTAACAACAACCAATGGGACACCATTATTCACAAAAGCAAAATCATCAAAAATGAAGATTATTGTTGCATTTGTGAATTTTAATATTGTTCTTGATAAAATTGACGACTTAATCAAACAAAACGAGACAACTCAGGAATACCAAAGTATTGATCTAATTTGTGCAGGTAATTCGGAATCATTTTCTTACGAAGATGCATTGTGTCTGGGGGGAATAGTGGAGCATATTACACAAGATAATGATAATTTTAAATTAAACGATTCTGCACGTGCATCGCGAAATTTATATCTTTATCATAAAAATGATTTATTTGGATTTTTGAGAACTTGCGACCATGCGCAGAAATTAATTAAAAATAATCTATATGATGACCTCGATATTTGCTTTACTTGGAATCTTTAC
>DAOTPH010000109.1:0-6555 GCA_035451765.1 Bacteroidota bacterium
AACATATTATTATTGCTGGCCAATGTATTATGTACAATATGGTTATTATCCATATTATGGTTCAATTATAAAGGAAGTCAATATTTTTCAGGGAAGCACATATTATTTAAGCAGTATCACATCAAATTATAGCTCAGCATATCCATATCAGGGTGGCCCAACTTATGATGATCCAAATTGCTACAAATTTTTCGATAGTCCTCAACCACAATTAAGCATTGGAGAAACTTATTCCTTCCAGATAAAAATTGCACCTATTTATGGCTTCCAATCCTATTATTGTTCAAGCACACAATATACAATGCGTCTATTTGTTGATTGGAATATGGATGGGGATTTTGTGGATCAAAATCCCGATGAGTGGATTAATCATCCTGGTGGCTCTTATGCGAGTCCTTCTTGGCAACAATATCTCAGTTCTTGGTGTCCAAGTTCACCTAATTTACAGACTTTTACGTACAATATCAAGATTCCTGATAATCTTGACCCAGGCAAAACCCGTATGCGTGTAATGAGTGCTTATTATTATCCATATTATGGAGATTGGCCCCTTCCAGATCCAAAATGGATGTATGGTTATTATAATCCTTATGGTGCAGATGCTTGTCATAATGCATATATGTATGATTATAATTATTTTGGATATGGTTATGGATATTTATATAGCTATGGTGAATCAGAAGATTATATCTTAGATTTATCCCTACCATTAAAAGCCACATTCCCCGATAATGTAGCACCAAATGATATTTTGTATGCAGGCGAGTTATATAACGGTACTACACGCACACGCTATGATAATGAAGGCAATCCTTATAATTATTATTATGAAAAGCCTTATGTCGAATTTTATAGTGCTCAACCCTCAGGGACACAAATTAAATACTCAATTCAAGGTCCATTGCCATCGACAAATATTGTTTATAAAGCTCTTAATCCCTCAGGGGGAGACTATATTAATGTCGGCGGTATAACAAAATATGTTGTAAATAAAGCCACAGGAATTTATGCTCCTGGAGGAAATGGAGATTTTAAAGGTACATCAGGTGGGGAATACAATCTAATTATTACATTAAGGAAACCAAATGGGACGGAAAAATCAATTATTAAGCGATTCACAGTCAGCTGGCCTTATGATTTAGCAGTAAGTGAAGTAGTTTCCCCACAACAATCGGGTCCCCCAAGGTTCTATAAGTTCCCACCAAAAGTCCCTGTAACAGTATCAGCAGTTTATCAAAATGTTGGGGTAAATCCCATAACTAAATTTGATGCTTATGCAGATATTTATAGAAGTGATGGATCTTTATTTAGAACGCTTTCCTATACTTATGATACTGTGGGAGGTATTCATCCTGTATTAGCGGGAAAGCAAAAAGTAACAATAGATTTTGGTACATTCACATCAGATGAAATTGGGACATTTTCTATTGTATTTCGTGCAGATTTAAAGAGTGCAGTAGACTATGATTCATATAATAACAGGTTTCCGAGAGAAGGCGACCCAGCTCATAATTTTATTATTGCAGCACCTGTTGAAATTGCAGCTTTGAAAATGAATGTGCCAAGTGATAGTGGCACTGTATATAGTGGACGAGCCTTTACTCCTCAGGGAACAGTAATAAATAATGGAGTAAATGATGTTAGTAACGTTCAAATTACATTTAGGTATAGGAAAATAACTGACCCACCTGGGACCTGGATTGCAACAATTAACGATGTATTAGCTGATGTTCCTGCAGGACGATATAATACAAGCATAGCAAGATGGGCAGGACAAATCATTAAAGATCCAGGAACATACTTTGGCTCTTTTAAAGTGACTGCAGCAGAGGATTATGATCCAAGTAATGATGAAATTACATTTGTTTTTACTGTGATAGGAGGATTAAGTGGGACAGTGCGGGTTGGCGTAGGCCAAGACTACGAAACTATTCCACAATTTACAAATGAACTATATAAGCGAGGTATGAGTGGGGATTTGAATGTAGAATTAACTGATAAAACTTATGATTTATTTTCTCCATTCGAGGATGCACCCGCTTGGGATCTCAGCTCTTATATTGTTGGGTTAGGTAATTATGATGGAAAAATTAATCGTCTGACATTTAAACCGAGTGTGGAAAGGTCAAAGGAACGAGGAAGCATTGAAATTAGAATGCATAGCTTCCGAGGCGATGGAGTACGTTTTGGACAAAATTTGAAACCAAACAGTACAGAAGCTCCTATTTATTATGCACCGTCACTTGAGCATATTCGTCAATTTGCAAATACACCTGGATATATAACATTTGATGGTGGGTCAAATAAATCAATGAAATTCATCCTTTATAGTGCTTCTCAAATACAAGGCAGAGCATTCAGCTTGCAACGGGGTTCTCATCATATAACATTAAAGAATTTGTTAATTGAAAATGCAACACCAGCCATCAAAGATGATTATGAAATTCCAAGAATGAAATATACACCATCAGAGGGCTTTACTTTTAATCCTGATTCCTTAATATTAGTTGATACAAGATTAGGTTATTCAGCAGGTATATCAAATCGAGCGACATTAACACCTGATATATATGAATCAAAGACGGTTCATGTTGATACCGTCCAAAATTCTAATAACAGATTTTCTAATAATGAAATAAATGGATTTGGATATGGTATCGTTTCGTTAGGGATTGGTCCTTTAATTAATCCAAGAAACTTGTTGTATACGCGATACTATAATCTATCAGATACAATTGATGGAAATATAATTTATGATGTCGAACGTTCTGGTATTTTCTTAGGATTTGAAGAAAATGCATTAGTAAAACAAAATAGAATATATAATGCACAGGGTACAAAGAGCGACAAGAACTATGGTATAGAAATGGGATTTGAGACAGGAACGTATGGCTTTGGTTACAATAATGTTGGTGTTATTTTAGATGGAAATGAAATAAGCGAAATTAAAGGTAAAAGTTTATCTGCTGGAATTAGTGCTTTCCAGGATGGGCAATATTATCCATCAATTACGGGTGGTATGGTTCCATTCCCCAATACTAATGAAAACTTTAAATTTTATAATAATATAATAAGAGGAATAAGTAATACATCTTCAACAGGTGAAAGATATGGTATATTGGTTATGACCAATCGCGGCAGTAATATGTTTTCACATAAGAATGCTGACCAAGCTATCAAGAACGTATTGGTAAGTAATAATACAATATACTTAGAAAATGATGGAATTACAAACACAGGAAATCAAGCAGGAATCGGATTATTTGATGTTCTGAGAGGAAGAATTTACAATAATGCTATTGCACTTACTGATCCTTCAATTTCTAAGAACCAATCATTATTTGATGCAGCGATTGTTTATAATGGAATTTATCCATCTGATGCAGGATTACGTTCAGACTATAATGTGTTCTGGATTCCTGATAAAACAAATTGGTCAACTTATCGCTTCTATCAAATTGGTGGCACTACCCGTACTACTAATTATGTATATGCGGGTTATCATAATGAATTCAGAGATTTGGAGCAATGGCAAATGTGGACAGGCGAGGATAAGAATTCTTTCGAGAATGTTAACTTTACAAATGATTACTTTACAACAACGAATTTACCAACATATATGCGTATCAAGAACAATCCATATCCAACAGGGTCGATACTAAATAATCGTGGTAAAAATCTTTCTGATTATACAACTGATATAGCAGGAAATATACGTGGTGATGGTGGTTTTGCTTATGATATTGGAGCATGCGAATTTAACGGTATCCCATATCTAAGGGATTTGGAAGCTGATCTCATAATCTCTCCGGGAAGTTATCGTGAAACTACTCCATTACAATATAGTGAAGCAGAATATATAATGACAGCGGCACCAGTGGAAGTTGTAACGCGAATATTTAATGGAGGTGGCTCAGTAGTTGTCAATAGCCCAATAAATGTAAATATTCAATTGCAAACTCCTGATGGTAATTGGCAACCTTATCTGCAAAGTTCAGCTAATATTTCACGTATTCTTCCTTATGAAAGACAAGATATTCCATTGACCCTTGCTGATGGAGTTGGTGATGAATTTGTTCCAAAAACGTACTATGAACTCAATCAAGAAGGAATGGGATATACAATTCCCCCAGCATTTGAATGTATGAAAGAAAATGTCACACCAGTTTATAGAATAACAGTAACTTTAGATAATGATTTAAACAATGCAAATAATCAAGCTACTAAAGATGTCCGATTCTTTATTCAAAAAGCGGGATATAAAGCTATTGTGAGTAGCCCAAGCGATTTATCAGCAATGCCTTCCAATCCAAATGTGAATGATATTGCTACAAGATTAAATTATACTGCTTTGCAAAATGGATTGCTTTCAATTGGTTTTGAGAAAGATTTGACAAAGAATCGTCAAGATTATGATTATTTCAATAGAAGTGCATGGGAACCAAGAGCAGTTAATTATACACCTTACCGTACATTATTCTGGACAGAAGGTGATGCAGAATATGCCGCTGAAAGCTATATGTATACTCCAGGCCATCTGAATTCACTGATTAACTTTTTGGATGCTGGAAAGAGCAATGAAAAGAAAAATATAGTTGTCGCAAGCCAAGAATTAATTAGAATGCATAATTCAACTAATGTAGGAACATTATTATCAGATTATTTGAGAGCAAGCGACAAATCTCCATCTAATCCAATGGGACAAGGTGTAAGCTATGACCAAAAGCTTGTTAAGGGTGTTGCAATTTCTCGAAACCTTGAAGAAACAATTCAAAAGACGGGCTATACAAATGATAAAGATCCATATCCAGGATTACTCAATTTGGTTCAAGCTTCGACAGGATATTCTCAGATTGCATATATTTATGAATCATTAGGATCTTATGCAGATCCAAATGCACCAAATAGCGAACGTATTATGGGGATTGCAACTTCAACTTTAGGCTACAATTCAGTGTTATTTGGCGTTGATTGGCGTCATTTTGCAAGTTTAAATAATTTATTGCGCGCAACCGTTGATTATCTTAATGAATATGGTGGAAATGTTGTTCCAATTGAATTGCTCTCCTTCGATGCGGAACCTGTAGGCAATAGAGTGGAAGTCAGATGGATAACGGGAAGCGAGAAAGGTAGTTCATATTTTGAAGTTGAAAAACGCGAAGTTAAAAATGGTATAAGCACTGAATATGCAACATTAGAAAAAGTCAAAGCAACAGGAGAGTCGATTAATGAAGTTCATTATGGCCCTGTCTATGATAGGAATGTGAAGTATGGTGGTGAATATGTCTATAGACTAAAAATGGTTGATAAAGATGGTGCAATGAAATATAGCGATGAAAAGACAGTAAGAATTGATAAGGGCAATACAAATCTTTGGATGAGCGAAGTTTCTCCAAATCCTGTGAAAGGACAAGTGAATGTGCAGGTGAGCTTATCCGATGGTAATGCTATTATGATTGTTTATGACCTAAATGGAAGAGAATTGATTCGTCAGTCAATCTCGAATTCAGGAATTAATCAAGAACTAAGTATTGATGTCAGCACATTACCAGCAGGAACTTACACATTAACCTTGAAATCAGGCGAACAAATTGTAACAAGAAACTTTACAATAATGCGATGATATAAAATACATTAATTCGCAGATAGCACAAGACAAAGGGGCGGCTTAATACTGCCCCTTTTTATTTTCTATATTTTTATTAATTTGCTGTTCTTAATTATGATAATAATGAAAAAGATATTTGCTTTTAGTTTCTTGTTAATTTTTATATCTTGCAATTCTTTTGAGACAAAACCACAGAGGATAGAATATTCTTGCGTTTTGCCAAAATCACAATTTTTTTCTGGTGTTCCAGCTGTAATTCAAAATGGAGGTTTTGAAATCATTAATCTTGATGAAAATCGAAATCATATCGTTGCAATATCTGATACATCAATAAACGGGGAACGAGTGCAATTGAATTTATCAATATCTTATGATACGATGAATAAGCACTATTTTATTACTCCTTCTGCAAGATTTACAAAGGATAGCACAGCAAGAATTGAATATTATACTAAAACAAATATTAATAAGCATTTTAAAGTAAAATTCCAGAATGTAATGAACCACTTAGAGGGATTTTGCAAAGGTAATTATTTCCCAAATCGCCCATGAAGTGATTATGAATGAAAATACCCCAATAAAAGTTTCCGAGCTTACTGAAAGTATTAAGTATTTACTTGAATCAAAATTTTTCAATGTCTATGTAGTTGGTGAAATTTCTAATTATAAAAAGCATCAATCGGGTCATCATTATTTTGCATTGAAAGATGAATTTGCTCAAATTTCCTGCGTTATATGGCGAAGTAATAATATTAATATAGCACTGCAAGATGGAATGAAAGTTGTAATACGAGGTTCTCTAACAGTTTATCCACCTCAAGGTCGTTATCAAATTGAAGTATCTGAAATTTATCCCGAAGGCAGAGGAGCATTATATATTGCTTTTGAGAAATTAAAAGCAGAATTAGCTGAGCTTGGATATTTTGACCAAGCAAGAAAGCGGCAAA
>DAOTPH010000110.1:0-6474 GCA_035451765.1 Bacteroidota bacterium
ATTTCTTCAGGAGTTAATTTATGAATAACCCCATCTTTTATCCATAAGTTATAAGTAGAATTTATTTTATCGAGTGGGCTATTTATTGAGATATTTGTGAAAAGTATATTCATTGTTAATGTAAAATTTCACAAAATTACTAAATTCTTATTTTCTAGAAAATTTTAATTTGATTTTTCCTTGCAAAATACTTTCTCAAAAATGTAGTCCGATGTATTAAGCATGGTCCATATTCATCTATTTTCATAAAATGAAATTTTGTTCCATAACCAAAATGTTCATTAAATCCATATTCAGGGAAAATATGATGAAATGTATCGGTCATCATTCTATCTCGAACAACCTTTGCAATAATTGAAGCTGAGGCAATTGAATATGATTTTGAGTCTCCATCAATTATAGTAATATAATTATCGGATTTTTTAGAAAAGTGATTTCCATCGATTAAATAAATTTCAGGATGAGTATTTAATTTTGATATGGCTAGTTCCATTGCTAAAAAAGTTGCATTCAAAATATTAATTTTATCGATTATGGAACTATCAACAATTCCGATTCCAATTGATATTGCATTATTCTGAATTATATCAAATAATTCATCTCTCTTTGCAGCTCTTAATTTTTTTGAATCATTAATTTCCTTTGAAAATAAATTATATGGTGGCAACACAACTGCAGCAGCTACTACAGGTCCTGCAAGACTCCCCCGTCCTGCTTCATCAATACCTGTTATAAGCTTTCTATCCCGCCAATATTGATTTTCAATTGTGAAATCAGGCAAATTCAATAAATTAAAAATCCTTTATTAGATTTAAAAATTCATTTCTTAAATTAATATCATTCAGCATTAATCCCCGCATAACAGACGTTATCATCTCAGAGTCCTCTTCGGATTCCTCAACACCACGGGAAATCATACAGTAATGTTTTGCCTTTATTACAACACCCAAAGCCTTAGGTTTTAATATCCTTTGAATATAATCTGCAATTTGCTCGCCCATCTCTTCTTGAATTTGCGGACGTCGGGCAAACCATTCTACGATTCGACTTAATTTTGAAATTCCCACAACATAATCCCCGGGAATATAACCAACTACGCACTTTCCTGAAATTGTTTGCCAATGATGCGAGCAAACTGACATTATTTCAATACCTTGACTAATAATTAAGTTGTTAACATGCTTGCGGTTTGGAAAAATTGTTATTTTGGGCGCTTCCTCATATCTTCCTGCTAATAATTCATTTACAAGCATTTTTGCAACGCGATATGGCGTATGAGTACTATTTGGATCCCGTCGTGAAATTCGTAAAATATCCATTACATCTGCAATTCGCTTCTCAAGTTCAACAATCATTTGTTGCTTTTCAAAATCATTCAACACCCGATTATCATTTGAATCATACAATTCGTATCCAAGCTTATTGAATTTCGGAAATGCCTCAATTTCTTGAGAATAATATGCTGCCTCATATTCCTGAATTGTCATTTTCTTTTTGACTAAGTCAGTTGGAATTGCTTTTTGAATTGAATTGTCTTGATTTATTGAATCATTTTCCATATTTATTCTCCATAATATTCAACAGAATTATTTTCGGTTTCCCATAATTTTATTCGATATAGTTCACCCGATGGAATTTTATCTTGTAGCTGCTTCCAAAATGCTATAGCCATATTTTCCAATGTTGGATTAATTCCTTTGAGAAAATCCACATCATAATTCAAATGCTTATGATCAATTTTGGAAATAAGATTTTTGTTTAGAATTTCTTGTAATTTTTTTAAATCGACTAAATATCCCGTTCTGGGATTTGGCTCACCTTTTATAGTTACTTCAATAACATAATTATGCCCGTGTCCCCAATAATTATTGCATTTGTCATATATCTGAGTGTTTTCTTCTTCACTTAATTCAGGATTATTCAATCTATGTGCCGCAGAAAATATTTCTTTCCTTGTAATATATATCATATTTAAATAAATTTATATTTAAGACGTTAAAATTTTTTCTTTATTAAAAATTCAGAATACTACTTTATTTAAAATTTAAACAATATGACGAAAAACCATTTGATTAGAATTATTATTTTTATCTTGATTTTGACTACATTTTTCTCTTGTAGTACTACAAAACAAGTCCAAAAGTCAGAAACAAAGCAAAGTAACGAGCAACCTTCACCCTTACATAATTTATATAAACCTGAAATTCGATCAATAATTTTTTCAGGAAATTTCAATTTCAAATCAAATTTTGGAAATTTTAATGGGACCTTTAAGTTATGCTCATCACGTAAAGACAGCATTGCAATTGAAATATTTGGTCCTTTCAATATAAAGATAGCAAAGGTGATTGCATATAAATCTAATTTTGCCATTTGCAACTTATGGGATGGAACATATTATTCATCGACTTTAGATAGTATTAAAAATCAATACCCAATCCTGTCTTTTCCTATTTCTTATCTTTTACCATTGTTAATTGCTGAACCTATTTATATCGAAAATTATTATCAATTAAAAAATAAGGATACGATAAATAATATTATTCAATATCAATCCATTATATATTCAGAATTTATTGATATTATAAATACTAAAGATAATTATATAATAAATCGGAATATTATTAATTCAAATATACAATTAATAATTAATTATAATAATTATATCTCTATATTTAATAATTTATTTCCATCAAAAATATTATTAAAAGAAGATATTTATCATATTAATATAGATATTACAAATATTAAATATGAAAATTATAATACAGATTTTTCTGATAATTTTAAAATACCAGCTAATCTAAAAAAGATCAATAAAATAACAGATTTACTTAAGTAATTTTACTTTGGTGTTCTATATAGCACAAAAATACCACCTAAAAAGAATATTCCATTAGCAAGCCAAGCAGATAGTAATGGGGGAAATTGCAATGAATAACCTATAATTTGACCTAATTTCGCAAAAACTATATAAAGGAATGATATTATCAAAGCAGCAGAAATTTGGATTGCTATACCACCTTTTTGTTTTATGGAAGCAAAAGGAACTCCAAATAAGATGACAATGAAATTTGCAAATGGAAATGCTATTGTACCATAGTAATTTGTCAATTCTTTTCTGATATCCTTTCCCCCTTTTTGTTGAAATTTCAGATAATTATCTTGCTCTCGAAATGTCATTTCATCGAAAGGCTTTGCTAACTCTGTCAATTCCTTTTGATTAAATGAAAATTTATAATTCATTGAATCAATTCTATATTCAATAATATTTCCCTCAGTAAATACTTGCTTCTTTATTTTGATTAATTTCCAAGTACTTAAAGTGGAATCCCAATAAAAATTTTCAGCTCTAATGGATTCTACTAGTCGTGGTGAATTAAGTCCTGAAAATGTGTTGATTTGCAATGAATAACCACGATTTTTATTTGCATCATATTCTCGGAAATTGACAACTTTTGTGGGATTATCGCGAATATATAAATTAGATAAATAAATAGTCCTTGAACTCCGCCCGAAATAAACCTCTCCAAGTGTATTTTTAATTTTATTTGATTTTGGCACAATTTCACTTGAAAAGTATAATTGAAATACTGATAATGCAAGGCTTACTATGACAAATGGCAACATAATTGAGTAAAGGCTCATTCCGCCTGACTTCATTGCTGTGATTTCATTATTGCTTGAAAACATTCCAACACTAAAAAGCACCGCCATCAATGTTGCAATCGGAATTACCAATTTTAAAATATCAGGAATGTAATACATATAATATTCAAGGATCTTTATAAAAAATACTTCCCTATCTAAAAAATTTTCAAGATGCTCAAAAAGATCTACGATTATAAACAATAGCGCCATAGCCAATAATGCAAAAAGAAAAGTCGATACAAACCGCTTAATCATATAATAATGAAGTAGCTTCATTTCCCACCAATTAATAATTTTACAAAATTAATTGAATCGGGTATGCTTTGAAATAAATATCTCAATTTATAATTGTAATCCTTATTCAATTTTAAGTAATACATTAAACCTGTTGTAAAATAAAACATTACTAAGCCTAAGGGTATTAACAAATCAATTTTAGTAAATCCCACTATAACAAGAGAAATTATTAATGCAATATTTGATATTATAAGTGTTTTGAAAATATATCTCAAATTCCCTGCTGATATTAATGCAAAAGATTGAACAAACATTGGAAAAGCTAATCCTGCTAATACAAGCAAGTTAAATTGTGGTATTGCATTTATAAATTTTTCTGATAAAAATAAATTAACTAACCATTTTGTTAAGCCAAGTTCCATTGGAATTATGACGATTATAGAACAAAGAAAAACAAATGAGCTTGATTTTATTAATATTTTTCGAACATTTTCATAATCTTTCAATCCAATGTATTTCACGTAAGTTGGATAAATGAACCCATACACAGCGTTTGCACCTTCATCGAACAATCTAAACAATGTTTTTGCCGATGAATAAACTCCCACTGTTGCCATTGGAAAGAAAAGCTTAATTAAATAAATATCTAAATATTTTGGTATTGAAATAAGAATTCCATTGATTGTCATAGGACCACCAAATTTGAAAAATTCACGCCATGTTAAATTTCCATTGCGAGAAAATTTTAAGTACTTGATAGTTAAAATCAAACTCAAAATCGAGCTAATAATTGCAGAAAATATATAGATATTTGCCATTATGTGAAATGTCAAAAAATGTTTGGAAATAATGTAGTATAATGACAATACCGTTAAAGATCCAAAGAAAATAAGATCCGAATAGAATACATAATTAAATTTGAATTCCCTCACCATATATTTCTGACCTATGTATCGATAAGATATTGCAAAAGATAATACTATAATATATAAAGCAATTACTGTAAAATTATCAATTTTGAATAATTGCCCTAAAATATTTCCAAATATTATTAGGATTAAAGAACACAGAATGATTATTAAATATAAACTTACAAATGAATAAAAATTTGCTTTTGGAATAATTTCAGGATGAGATTTATATTGAACAATAGATTCAAGTGCAAAGGAATCTGCAATTGTCATAATGAAAGCATTAGTTAAAATGAAAAATGAATATTCGGCTGCACCTACCTGTCCTAAGTATCTAATTTGAATTAAATTAACAAATCCATATAATAAAAACAAAGATTTATCTGATATTGTCCAAATAATTCGATTAATATTTTTACTTACTTGTAGTTCCATTAATTATTTCAAGTTTTAAAAAATTGATATTTATTAAATTATTAAATATAATCACCTTAGAATCCATTTTATTACCATATTCATTTGAATAATAATATTTATTAACTATTGTATTATTATTGCTTGATATTGATAATAATTGAATATTATTATTTAATAAAATAATGTTGTTTTTCTCTTGTAAAATCTTAATAGAGGGATATAAATGTAATAACAACATTCCATTAGGTGATTTATTAAATTCGTCAGTGATTTCAATCGAATTATCATTAAATATAAATTTTCTTTTATGATGAAGTCCATCAACCTTTCTTTTTAATGTAATAGTATTTGAATTAATAGAAAATTTATATTGTTCCGTTCGCAGCCAAAATAAATCATCAATTTCTCTTGTTTTTATTTCATAATTCAATGGGCAATATGAGTTATGGGAATAATAACTGCGATAAAGATTTCTAACTTCAGGCAATGCTGTGTAAACATAAGTGCCAGGATCGACGATAACAGGATTGTCCCCTACTTGCAATATAAATGATGCGATGTCCTGATGATTGTGCCCTCCTTTACCAAATTGAGCTTTGGTTCCTAAAATAATCCAGATTTTATAATTTTTATTTTGATAAATGAATATTCCCGATTCTTTGAATAAAATTGCAGCCCTATCTTTATTTGTTAGTTCATAATTATCTAAGGACTTATACAAATCACTTTCAATAATTATATTCTGAATATCTGTCCAAGAATTTTCTAATGGAAAAAATTTCAGGATTTTTTTTATATTTTTTAATGAGTTATTATCTATATCAAGACCAAGAAAGAAGCCTGAATCATTATCCCCTATTTGTGGTATAAAGTCCTTTCTTCCAAGCATTTGATAAGTATAGTCAAGAATATTTTGCAAACGATTTTTGAATTTATCGGTTTGGATAGAGGATTTTAGTATTTCTGCATTTGTTGTATTAGCAATTAATATATCCCACAGCAGTACTTCTACCGTATAAAGATGATAGCAAAATGAACCCTCGAAATTTCCCCCATCCTGATTAAATTGAACTAATGTTTCGTTAATTATTTCATTTATGGCAAAATTATATAATTCTTGATATTGTTCTATACCTAAAAATGAAGATATATAAAGTAGGGCTGAAATATTAGTAAAATAATGATTTCCTCGAAGACCGCCTGACCATTCAAGATTATTAATGATAAATTTCAAGGAATTTTGTAAAAAATTGAAAAA
>DAOTPH010000111.1:0-6314 GCA_035451765.1 Bacteroidota bacterium
AGAGCTCACATTTGTAATTTCCCTTGCATTATTTAATATGCTTACTTCTTCTGAAAAAAGTATAGAAATTTCTTGCCTATATGTTGTAATTTGTTTAGACATTATTTATTAATTTGTTTTTTTTCAATAAAATAAAATTTTGCATTTCCTGCTACTTTTTGCTTTATGATTTGGAAATCCGGATGAATAATTTCATTCCTTTTAGATTCTGTTTCATAAATTATTATTCCATCATTATTAAGAACTTCCTTAGTTTTTATTATTTCGCAAATTTTCCAAAAATATTCAAAATTATATGGTGGATCCGCAAATATAATTTCAAATTTTTCTAAATTACAAATAATTGAGAGAAATTCGATTACCTCTGATTGAAATATTTTGTATTTATCTTTTGGAATTCCCAAATATTCGATATTTTTTTTTAAATAATTTAGCGATTCCTTCGATTTATCAATAAAATAGACCATACTTGCCCCTCGGCTCAATGCTTCCAGCCCAATTGCACCACTTCCTGCAAATAAATCAAGAAAAAACTTACCCTCTATATTAGTTATTGAGCAAAGTGTATCGAATAATGATTCTCTGGCAAAATCGGTAGTAGGCCTGATTGAGCTCGGTACCCTACCAATCAGATTTCTCCCTCCATATATACCTGAAATTATACGCATAAATTAAAAAGTTAATGCTTCGAAAAATGATGGAAAAGAGGCCCCAATTACTGGTGGGAAAATATGCATATTACGTTTGCAATAATCAATTTCTTTCTCATTGAAATTTGCCCTCATCATTCTGAAAGCATTCAATTTATGCGTTCCAACTCCTATTAGGGTTAAAGATTCCTTTATTTCATTAAACAAACCATCATTCAAATCCTCGCCATAACAAAATAACCCATTATCAATTTTATTTATTATTGATTCATTTACTTTTAATATTTCATTGGTCAAAATTTGAGGTATATCAACATCTTGTTGATATGAAAGCAAATTATAATATAAAATTTTAGAATTTTTTAATATAGTAAAATCCACAAAATTTCCTTGGATTCCTACAATTGCAGAGACTGTATTCCTATATTCTGGATAATTATATAAAAAGCAATTTGCTGCGGAAATCTGTGAAACATTTAAGGAGATTATTTCTTTATTATAATTGCTGAATAATTCTTCATATCGATTTATATCGATTTTTGGGTATATAACACACATCAGGATATCTTGATTATCGGCTCTCTTTTCCAATCGATATGAGTATATCACAAAATTTTGGATATCAAGAGTCGGAAACGCTTTTGTAATTTCAATATTTAATAAGGATCGTATATCTTCTTCCTGCACATCTTCCTCAATTGGAAATTGAGACACCATAATGAGCTCTGCGGGAAATACAATTGAGATTCCATCTACTTTGTCTTTTACTAATTCAAATTGATTCTTAAATTCCTGAATACTATTTTCCAAAAAATCGACTCCATTTTCTTCATATTCAAATGGTGTGTCGATTGTACTGAACCACTCAAGTTCTAATCCTTTTGGATCGTTCTTGACCAATGTTGAATATGTGTATCGCAAACTATTATAAATTGATAAAATTCTTTTATATTTCATTTATTTCTTGTATTGGTAAAATGAACGTAAATTTTGTGCCAATTCCTAATTGACTCTCAATAAATAATTCACCATTATTTTTATTTAGGAAATCATTAACTAATTTTATGCCAAATCCTGTACCTTTTTTCTATTATCAAATAATTATTTTTCCATATTTTTAAATAAAAGGAAATAGCATTTAAAACACTAAATTAAGGATTTTTTAGAAATTTATTTTAAATTAATTAAGATATAATAAAATTCGTCTTATTTTTTTTATATATCTTTAATATTATAAATATTATTTAATTTCTTAATTTTATAGATTTTCTTTTTCTGAACATAATCGATGGTTAATAATAAATTAAAAGTTTCCTCTACTTCCGAATTCGATAAAATTATAATTCGTGGCGCTCGCGAACATAATCTTAAAAATATTAATATAGATATACCTCGAAATAAATTTGTCGTAATTACAGGTGTGTCGGGTTCAGGGAAAACCAGCTTGGCATTTGATACTATTTATGCCGAGGGGCAAAGGCGTTATATTGAATGCCTATCACCTTATGCCCGCCAATTTATGGAGTTGTTGAAAAAACCCGATGTTGACCGTATCGAAGGTCTATCTCCTGCAATTTCAATCGAACAAAAATCAAGTGGAAATACTCCGCGTTCGACTGTTGGCACAATTACCGAAATTTATGATTATCTTCGTCTGCTTTATGCTAAAATTGGCATTCAATATTGTGTGGATTGTCATTTGCCTGTCGTTGAACATTCCCTTGATGAAATTATTAGTGAAATTTTGGAAAAATATAATGGCAAACTTGTTCAAATTCTTTCTCCACTGGTCCGTTCTCGCCGTGGACATTATAAAGAACTTTTCAATCAATTGATTAAAGAAGGATATACAAGAGTTCGTGTAGATGGCAAAATTCAAGATTTGCGCAATGGTATGCAAGTCGAACGCTATAAAATTCACGATATTGATCTTGTTGTTGATAGATTAGAAGTTTCAAATCACCAGTCAATGCGTTTATCTAATTCAATTGAAATTGCATTGCACCGTGGCGAAGATGTCTGCTCATTAGCAATTCAAGAATCTGATGGAACGTGGACTGAAAGAACATATTCCACAAAATATTCCTGCCCTAAGTGTGGCAAGGCTTATGATAAATTATCTCCAAACAATTTTTCGTTTAATTCTACTTATGGAGCTTGTCCAACTTGCCAGGGGCTTGGCGAGATTGATACATTTGATATTGATTTGCTTATACCCGATAAAAATAAATCAATTGCTGATGGCGCAATTGTTACTCTTGCTAAAGGGAAAAATTATTGGCTATGGCGGCAATTGAATTCTTTTGCCTCAAAACATCGAATAAATCTAAATAAACCTGTAAAAGATTTAACCCCAGGGGAATTAAATATGATCCTCTATGGGACTGCTGATAATACTGTAATTGTGGATTATTCCATTGGTGAGCAAAGCCATTCTACAACTCAAAGCTATCACGGTATTATCCCCTTGTTACAAGAATTGCTTGATAATCCGCCAATGCGCGCAGTAGAAACTCACGTTCGCAAATTTGTTGTGAGAAAAAAATGCCCCGAATGCAATGGCAAACGTTTGAAAAATACATTCTTAAATGTTTTCATTTATGGTAAAAATATAGATGATATTGTTTCTCAAGATGTTGAGCATTTAATTCCATATTTCCAGAATTTGCAAAATCAATTATCTCCCCGAGAAAAAGAAATATCCCAAATTATATTTAAAGAAATTATATCTCGCTTAATATTCCTTAAAAATGTTGGATTGACCTATATTTCACTTTCCCGTCCTTCGCAGTCTCTTTCTGGTGGCGAATCTCAACGTATCAGGCTTGCTTCTCAAATTGGTTCTCAACTTGTGGGAATTACCTATGTATTAGATGAGCCAAGCATTGGATTGCATCCTCAAGATAATTATAAATTGATAGATTCATTGAAGCAATTGCGCGATTTAGGAAATTCTGTGATTGTAGTTGAACACGACCGCTCAATGATTGAAGAATCCGACCAATTTATTGATATTGGACCACGTGCGGGAGTGCTTGGGGGCGAAGTTATACTGCAAGTAGATACAAATAAAATTGCCAAATTAACCAATGATGATGTCAGTAAGTCTCTGACAGCTCAATATTTAAAGAATTTAAAGCAAATCACACGCAATAATGGCTATGCTGAAAAATATCGCGATGGAAATGGATTATCTCTTAATCTTTATGGATTACGCGGAAATAATTTAAAAAATATAGATGTGCAAATTCCCCTTGGCAAATTTATATGCATTACGGGTTTATCTGGTTCAGGCAAATCCAGTCTGATAAATGATACGTTATATCCAATTCTTGCAAATCATTTTTTCCAATCAAATCTTAATCCTTTACCTTACGATAGAATTGAGGGAATTGAAAATATTGACAAAGTAATAGAAATTGACCAATCTCCAATTGGCAAAACTGCTCGCAGTAACCCCGCAACTTATACAGGTATGTTTACTTATATACGAGAATTTTTTGCAATGCTTCCCGAAGCAAAAATACGTGGCTACCAAAGTGGCAGATTTTCCTTTAATGTCAAAGGTGGGCGATGCGAAGCTTGCCAAGGTGCGGGCATTAAGAAAATTGAAATGAATTTTCTGCCTGATATTTATGTCCCCTGCGATGTTTGTCAAGGTAAACGTTATAACGAAGAAACGCTTCAAGTAAAATTCAAGCATAAATCTATTGCCGATGTGCTGGATATGACAATTGACGAAGCTTATGAATTGTTTGCCGATATTCCACATATTCAGAGAAAATTAGCAACTCTCAAAGAAGTAGGGCTTGGTTATATTACACTTGGACAGCAATCTCCAACTCTTTCGGGGGGCGAGGCACAACGTGTCAAACTCGCCACTCAACTTTCTAAACGTAGCACGGGCAAAACTTTGTATTTGCTCGATGAACCCACAACAGGATTGCATTTTGATGATGTGAGAATCCTTTTAAAAATGCTTGATAATCTTGTCGAAAAAGGCAATACCGTAATTGTAATCGAACATAATCTTGATGTGGTAAAATATGCAGATTGGATAATTGATTTAGGACCCGAGGGCGGTGAAAATGGGGGATATGTTGTTGCAACAGGTACACCTCGTGAAATCGCTGATAATCCAAAAAGTATTACAGGGAAATTTTTGAAGAAAGAATTCCAAAGATTATTGAAAATTTCATAATTTGAATTTTCAAAAATTTACTAATTAAATTTTAATTTCAAGGTGCTGAAATGCAAAATTCTATGAAAGAATACCTTCGAGGTGAATTAAAACAACTCGAAGATAAAAAGTTATATAAAAAAGAAAGGATTATCGAAAGTCCACAAGGTGCGGAAATTATCGTTAAAGGTAAGAAAGTTCTAAACTTTTGCGCAAATAATTATCTTGGACTTTCTGCGCATCCTTTACTGATTGAAGCAGCACATAAAGGCATCGATAATCGTGGATTTGGTTTATCATCTGTCCGTTTTATTTGCGGAACACAGGATAGACATAAAGTCCTCGAGAAAAAATTAGCTGATTTTCTTGGAATGGAGGATTCGATATTGTTCTCATCTTGCTTTGATGCAAATGGGGGAGTATTTGAACCATTATTTAAAGAAAATGACGCAATAATTACTGATGCCCTCAATCACGCTTCAATTATCGATGGCGTTAGATTAGCAAAAGCTCAAAGATGGATTTATAAGCATAGTGATATGCGCGATGTTGAGGAAATCGATCCCGCAACAGGCAAAATGGCAAAAGGATTAGAACGATGCTTAAAAGAAGCAAATGCCGCAGGTGTTAGGTTCAAAGTTATTGCAACTGATGGCGTGTTTTCTATGGATGGTGATATAGCAAGACTAAATGAAATATGTGACTTAGCTGAAAAATACGACGCTCTCGTGATGGTTGATGATAGCCATGCAACTGGTTTTGTTGGCAAAACAGGGCGAGGCACACACGAATTTAACAATGTTATGGGCAGAGTTGATATTATCACGACTACATTTGGCAAAGCTTTGGGAGGAGCATCCGGTGGTGCTATTGCTAGCTCTCACGAAATAGTAGAGTGGATGCGTAATAATGCTCGGCCTTATCTATTTTCTAATACAGTTGCTCCTGCAGTTGTGGAAGCAACAATTGCCGCCTTGGATTTACTAAGCACATCAACAGAATTGCGAGACAAATTGGAACGCAATACAAAAGTATTCCGAAAAGCTATGACCGATGCAGGTTTCGATATTTTGCCTGGCGAGCATCCCATCACTCCAATTATGTTTGGCAAATTTGAAAATAGTGCAGAAATTGCTGTTGAATTTGCAGATCGTTTGCTGGAAGAAGGAATTTATGTCACTCCATTTTCTTATCCTGTTGTTCCATTACATAAAGATAGAATCCGAGTTCAGTTATCAGCAGCTCACGAATTGGAGCATATCAATACTGCTGTGAATGCCTTCATCAAGATTGGCAAAGAAATGAAGATAATATAGGTTTGTATTATGTACCTGCACCATCCTGGTGCAGAATTCCCCCTTATTAAAGGGGGCAGGGGGATGTAGATGAACAAGGGGTTGACAGCCTTTGTTCAATATGCAGAGGGCTAAAGCCCTCTGTTGCGTAACCTATGTACATTGCAACGGAACACACGTAGGGGCAAT
>DAOTPH010000112.1:0-6308 GCA_035451765.1 Bacteroidota bacterium
TCTGTAAATTTATTACCAAATTCATTCAATCGCTTATTTAAATTGAGCATTTGCTTTACTTTTTCACTGATTAAAGATTGGTCTTCACTATGTATATCACAGATTGGTAATTTTTCATATAAATATTTTTGAATTTCTGGGAATAGATCTTCTTTTTTTGTTGTAAATGATTTTTTATAGTAAAAATTTAATAATTTTGAATTAATAAGACCAGTAATAAAATAAGGATTAAAATTTTTGTTTGTAATTTTTATTCCATATAAATTTTTACTGAATGCAAATTTCTCATTTGAAAAAGTACAAACTAAATTTTTAGACACCCTCCTTAAATAAATTAATTCATTATCAAAGTAATATTTTAATCTTTTATATTCTTTATTATTGATATTAATATATGTATTATTCCAGTTTATAGTATATTTTTTAACATCATTACCTACTAAAGATTTAATATCATAATTAGTGTGTAAATAATTTTTCCCTATTTCCATACCACGTTTTGATTCACTAATCTGTCCCAAATTAATTTTATTAAGATTTAATTTTAATAATATTTTTATTTCAGCTTCTGTTAGATTTGTATTTATTAAATAATCTGAATTAGATTTTATAAAAGTTTTGGATAATTTATGACTATATTCTATTTGCCCATTTCTATCGTAAAATATTTCGATGTCACTATTATTTGTTTTATTATCAATAATAGTTATGATACATTCAGTATTAACGTTAATAAAAGGGCTGGTTTCTACAATTTTAGTTATATTACAATTATCAATTAAATATTTTCTCATATTTTCACAATTTTTATTCACTAACCAAAATCTTGGAGTAATAAAACCAAATTTACCTCCCCTTTTTAAAAGTTTTTTTGTACATTTTTCGATAAACATTAAGTAAAGATCAGTATTCCACTCGTATGTATTATTAAAATAATTATTCTTTGTTATACCTACATACGGCGGATTGCCAATCACCACATCAAAACCGCCCTCACGCATTACTTCTGGAAATTCTTCCTCCCAACGAAATGCTTTATCGCCTGCCACTGTGGGGTCGTCGATTAATGAATTGCCACATTTTATATTTTGCTGCAATAATGGCAATCGCTTGCCACGTTCCGCAATTTTCAGCAACAAATTGAGTTGTGCAATTTCCACCGCTTGTTTATCTATATCGACTCCAAATATATTATTTTGCAATATCTCTAAATTTTTTGAATAGTTATCGCCATCCCCCGAATAATCAATTCCTAATTTATTATAATTTTCCGTTTTTTTCCAATATTCATTTAGCACATCATAAGCCTTTATTAAAAATGAACCCGAACCGCAAGCAGGGTCAAGCACTCGAATTTTTCGTGCATCCACACTTTCATCTTTCAGAAGCTCGCCCAAAGTGTTCCGCACAATATAATCCACAATATAAGTTGGAGTATAATAAATCCCTTGCTCTTTACGATGGGCGTGGCTTTGAGAAAGTTTTGCACGTTTTGGCGTTTTCTTTAAGATATAGCTCAAATATTGCTCATAGATATTTCCAAGCACATCGGCTTCGATTGCCGAAAAATCGTAAGCAACAGATTTATCAGCCGTATAATAAAGTCCCTCAATAATTTTCTGCAACACATCATTATCGATTTCCAAATTATCGCAGAGGTGATTTGCAAAGATTTTGCTATTATAATGCTCATCATAATATTTAAAAACATTGCGGAAACGCTTCAAAATTTTTAAATCATTTTTTGCTTCCCAAAGCTTACGTTCCTCAAGTCCGCGGTCTTCACAACATCGGATAAAAATCAATCTATCCAAAATTCGCTGAATTGCTTCATCAAGCTCATCTTCGGTAAGTTGACAATTTTGATTGAGTTTTGTAATATTTTTGGATAGCAATTCGCGAAATTTTGTAAAATCAGCAAGCAATTGCTCGCCAACGGGAATTTTTTTGGAGCGTTTGCCCCAATTCTCCGCCTCTTTATCGATAATACCATTCTCGAAGCTTTCTTTAGATAAAAGCCAAAGTTCATCAAAACGTGAAATGTATTCCTGGCAAGCAATTGATTTGAAAAGGCTTTGCCGTGTATCAGCTGCTTTAATTTCAGCATTATAAACGCGCACACTTTCAAAATCGGTCAGCACAGCCCAAGTGCAACCTTTATGCCAGGCATAATTGATAGCTTGTTCACTAAAGGTGACTTTTTTGCCATTTTCAATACGCCAGCCATCGAGATTTTCTTTGAGTGCTTTTGCTTCGAGAAAGAATTTAGGAATACCATTGATGCGAAATGAATAATCAGCACGACCTTTGGAGATTTTTTCCTCTGCTGCGACCTCACGGGAATCCTCTGTATTCCATCCAAGCGCTTTAAATAAAGGCAGGATGAAATCCTTTTTGGTCATCTCCTCATTATATTTGTTAATTACTTTCTGGGTTGCCACTCGATTATATTTCTCAACCAAAGCAGCAATGGTATTTTTAACAGATTCTTTATCAGTCATTAAATTATTAATTATCAATATAATAAAAATATAAAATTAAATAAAAAAGAAAAAATGAAGGGAAAAATAATTTGGAATATTGCAACAGAGGGCTTTAGCCCTCTGCATATTGAACAAGTGGTTGCCTCCCTTGTTCAGATCACTGTCCCCACCACAACTGAAGTCGCGGGTTCAATATAGGGATTGTCATTCAGAACGAAGTGAAGAATCTACTCCCCAATAGGATAAATTTCTCGCTTTGTTCGGAATGACATACAAAAATTGAACTCACAACTGAAGTCGCGGGTTTAATACGATCATTGTACATTTAAAAATGTACTGACTTTCATCTATTCTTTTTTGAAAAGAGCAACAAATTTAATATGGCAAAATTGTGAAATATCTTTTTCGTTACGTACGACATAAATTGTCAAATTTAAATCCTGCATATTATCACGAATTCGGCTTATAAAATGAGGGACATCATAATAGCGAGCGTGTCGATTTCTCCAGCCCTTTACGCAGTAAATTATCGCATCATCTTCAAATGGAATGCCTCCTTTTGGCAGGGTAGTTGGATCTGTCTGTATGACATATTTATTAAATAAATACAGTGGGGCTATGCAAAGGCATCCACCTCTACGCAACACACGATTTGCTTCCTTTATAAATCTTATATCTGAATCTTGCTCGAAATGTTCAAAAGAACAATGCATAGCCATTTTTGTTGCAAAGCCATCTTGGAGAGGCATATTCGATGCGTCACCGCCTATTGTATTCCCATGTATACCTTCTGGATATATCAAATCTTGTTGATAAACTTGGCAACCATATAATTTATGGTATATTTCCCCAGCGGGAGAATTTGCATTAGCAATATCAATATAAACATCATCTTTATTAAGATTTAATAATTTTGCTGATATATAATGCTCGAGAGATTTTTCAGCAAATTTATCTGCTTTTCCACCACCATAATAGTATGGATAATTTTGATATTCTGCCTTTTCGAGATAACGTTGATAATCCTCTATATCTATATTATAATCAATTACATCGAAATCATTCTTTTTGAGTTCGTCTATAATATCTTCGTGAATTTGAGGTGATTGTTCTAATGGTGAATTAACCTTAGGGTCGCGGATCTCTTCATAGTAATGATTCCATAAAAAGGCTCCCCTAAATTTAAGAACAAAAAATTGATATGCTTTATCTGGATATTTTAAAGCTTTTTGAATTCTTTTTAAGAGAAATGAAATTTGCATAAAATTTCTTATATGATATTATGTAAAATTTGTTTAATATGTATATATGTGCTTATCAAATATTATAATAATGAAATATATTATTCCTTTTGAATAAATTATATTCTTTAAATATTTATTAATAATTTTTTTGTTATAAATAATAATACAAATTAATAAAAATCAAAAATACGAATATTTATTAAAATGTTAAGAACTACGAGGTTATAGAATTGTTTTGCTCAATTAATATAGCACAAGCATATTTGATTTTGCAAAACAATAAATTGCATCCGGTGGTTTATATTGAGAAGAAATACACTTGCCTCTCTGATTTAAGGGGAAATTTTGGATCCAGATATGCTGACACTAAAAAGGGGGAATAATAAAAGACGCGTATTGTATATGCTTTTAGATAATGAATAGGGATGCTCATAGCACTTAAATATCAAAATAATGGTTCTTGTAGTTGTGCATTTTTTAATCTTTGCTCTGCAGTTTTGCAGTAATCCTGGGAAATATCAATACCGATGTATTTTCTTTTCATTTTATATGCTACAACAGTAGTGGTGCCAACACCGTTAAATGGATCTAGAACAATATCATCTTGATAACTAAATAGTTTTAATAATCTAGTAATTAATTCCTCAGGAAACATTGCAGGGTGATTGTATTTTTTCATATTGCTTTCGGGAGCAATATTCCACTTTGCATAAACCCATTTTTTAAATTCATCACCGGTAATATCAATTTTATCAGGTGGACCTTCTTTTTTGTGAGATTCTTTACAAAATACCTCAATAAATTCCCAAGTATATTTTAAATATGGCATACTGGGGCTTTTCCAACTCCCCCATGCTGTATATTTGCAATTATAATTATGTTTCTCCCATAAAATTTCTGCCTTCCACAGCATACCTAATTTCATTAATTGATTAGAAATAATATGGTGAGTCGGCATATAATCGGAAAATAATGGTTGAATATTTATGCATAATCTACCGCCTGGTTTTAAAATGCGATAACATTCAGCCCATATTCTATTTAATTTATCAAAATAATCTTGCCAAAATATTGCATCTTTATTGTCATCATCTTTATAATCCAAACCAAAATTATAGGGTGGAGATGTAATTATTATATCTATGCAATTATCAGGCAAATCTTTAAGAACAGACTCGCTATCTCCACAAATAACTGTATTTAATAAATTTGATATATCTATTTGCTCATTATTTGTTGTTTCCTTTAAATGCTTTGTACCGCCCCGTATTTTTTCTTTATTATCCCTATCGACAACTTTCTTTTCACGATTTAATAATTTTGCATCGGGGTACGAGCCATTCGTTTTTGGAATAATTTCGTTCATATCATTTTTCCTTTTTTAATTCTTTCCCTCACATTGTACCAATCAGAATTTATATGTGTTTCAACATACTTAAATAAGTCCCATACAACATCTTCGTAAATAGGATTATTTTTGTTTTCTTTTCTTAATACATAAATTTGATCTATTGACGAATATTTAGGATCAACATCTAAACTGACTTCATAAGTTTCAGTTACTATTAAAAAAATGCAATATGGATTCCCTCTTTTTATTTTTTCAGCAGTTGATGCAGAACCTTCATACATAGTTTTATCTAAATATGTCTTACATTCAATGGACACTATTGGAACATAAATTTTATTCTCTTGCCAATCTTCATTATTTGAAACTCTTGATTTCAGAATTACTTCTTTTGAAATTGAGAAATCCTGGTTTTTTACATTGATTACAATATTTGAACTTTCCTCAAAGGCATCAATACTGGGGGGTGCAAAGTATAGATTAGTATAGGCTTGGGTTCTTCCCCAATATATATTTTTATTAGTAAGTTTTTCAATATCCTTAAATAGATAATACATAAACTCTTCTAAAGCTGATGAATGTAATTGTGATTGGGAAGTAAAACCAAGATTATTACCTGATTGCTTTTTAAATTTTGGTTGCTCAATAAAATTTTTATATTTATTAAAAAGATCTACTTTTTTTTGTATATCTTTTCTTTCTGTGCCTTTAATATTCAGATTATCATTTTTCCATTTTTTGTATTCTTCATTAATTTCAGTTAACAATTTTTTATTATCTGGATCTTTTTCAATTCTTATTTTATGTTCTAAATTATCACCATGAATAAAATTGCTCATCTTTTTCCTTAAATATGATTAAATATAGTAATAATAACAAAAAAAATATTTGTGATATTTTACTATTTGTTAATTTCAAAATTACAATTTATGAATATATAATAATTGCTTATATTAAAGAATTATCATTTTTCCTTAATCCTATATGCATTCTTTTCTAATCTTTCTTGTATAAATTCATAATATTCTTTTACAATTTCAAATCCTATATATTTACGGTTATGCATTTTGCTTACTACAGCAACCTGACCCGAACCCAGGAAAGGATCCAAAACAATATCTCCCTCTTCGCTTGAATACATTAGGATTTTTTCAATTAACTCGGCGGGTAATTTTGTGGGAGTTTTCTGGTCACCCGTCCAATATTCCCTTTTTATTACCCAGACATCTTCTT
>DAOTPH010000113.1:0-6299 GCA_035451765.1 Bacteroidota bacterium
TTTCCATAAAGAGTCTTCTTATCTTCTGATATGTAATCTACTCGATAGTCAAGTTTGCTCATTATATATCTATTTTTGTATTTATATATACTTGCTATTGGATAATATGTTTCTCTATTTAATGATGGAGGAATATATTTTCGAGGTTTCCATGATTTCCCTGAATCATTCGATGAATATGAAAAAGGATTGTTTCCACAATATAATTCAAATTCATTATCTATTATAAATACATCCCTAATGTTAATTCCTTCTAACCCTTCTGTGCAATCTTCCCATTGAACATCAGAATAGGAAGTAGATATTAAACAAATTAATGAAATAATTATTAGAAAAAAATATCTTTTCATTTTTTAAACCTATTTTAATATTTTTAAAAATTTTTATAAAGCAGTCACTTGATTTTGATAACCGCCACCAAGTAACTGCTAATGCTATAATATATTAATTATTTTCTTCACTTCTGCAGAACCGCGCATTTTTATTATGACTAAATTAATAAAAAATGTAATATAAAATAAAATATATTTTTTGATAATTTTGTTATAAATAAAAAAATAAGGGGGAAATATTTGCTGTTTGAAATTATTATTATTTTTTTATTTTTTTCTTATTCTTTCTTCTCCTTCCCTTCATCTAAATCTACCAATATTTCATCAGGCTGACGTTTGGAGAATACTTGGGAAAACGGGGGAATTTTATTATAAAATAGGAGAAGTAGGATAATGCCGACTGTCACGCAACTATCTGCTACATTGAAAATGGGCCAGCTTGTCCAATTCAAATTGCCGATGTGAATATCGGGAATATCCACCTGAATGAAATCGACTACCCTGCCATAAAATAGCGGCGCATATCCGAAAATCACACCATAAAAGACGCGGTCAATCAAATTGCCAATCGCACCCGCAAGAATCAACATAATTGCAATTTTAATCATTACATTAGCATTTTTGATTTTTGATAAATACCATCCAATTAATATGCTTGCTATGATTGAAAATATGCTTAAAAATAACTTGCCTGTTGATTCAAAGTGAATACCGAATGCCATACCTGGATTTTCAATATATGTTATTTGCAAAAATGTTCCAATAACAGGTATTTGCGCACCATATTCTATACCCGGAAAATGAATTCCACCAAAAGAAAATCCGTGAATAATTAACTTTGAAAGTTGGTCAATAAAAACAATAATTAAACAAATAATGAAATAAAGTGTCGTATTATGCTTTTTCTGTGTCTCGGTTTCTATACTTTCCATAAATTAGTTAACAAAAGGTTCAATTCTATCAATACCATCCTCGGGGCATCGCTGATGAATTTTCCACGATGCTGATAATGTTGTGATTGGAACAGCCAATAATCTTTCTTTTGCAATCAAAATTCCACACATTCGGCAAATTCCGTAAGTTTTATTCTTAATTCTTTGCAAAGCCTCATCCAATTTTTTAATATATTCGTTAATTCTTTGAATTTGGGCATAAGTTTTCTCTTTTTCCATTGGTTCGGAGCCTTGCTCGCCCATATGCATTGAATAAAACATACTCTCCTCTGCTAAGTCATACGTATTCAAATCCTCTAAGCGTTCCTTAAGCATACGCAATTCCTCGAATGATTCGCGTTTAGCTTCAGTTATGACTTTTTCAAACATTTCAAGTTCCTCATCGGTATAGCGGACACTTGGTGCCTCGGGTTCGGTCTCTTCTTCTTCAATTGCTTTTTTTGGTGTAACATTTTTCTTTAATGTACCTGCAATTTTTGAAGGTGATGGGGTCTGGATGGTTTCCTCTTTTGGTGCAATGGGTTCTTGAATCTTTAAAGTTCCAATTTGTTCGGGTTCTAGAATTGGCTCCTCAATTTGAATAGGTTTTTCAAGAATTTTTCTTGGTTCTTTTTTCTGTTTGGGTTGCACTTCTTTAATATGCCTTTTTGATTGCTGTTTTGGTTGTTCAAGAATTATGGGAGATTCTACCTCTGTTTTATTTTTCTCAGCCGGTTTAACTATAAGAGGCTGGGCTTTAGTTTCAGCAATTACTTTGGATTTTGTAGAACGTGCAGGTTTAGTCTTAGGAACTGGCACTTCAATTTTACTTTCAGGTGTTGGAGTCTCTATTTTTGGCTCCTCTACTTTTGTGGGTTTTGCTTTTGGCTTCCTCGATGAATTAGATTCAGCTTTTTCAATAGGTTGAGGTGTTGACTCCTTAGCTTTTGGTACTTCTTTACTTTTTTGAGCTTTTGTACTCGAAGGTTTACGCTGAGGAACAGGTATTTGCTCGATTTTGGCTTCCACTTCAGGAGTGGGTGTATTTTCCTTTTCAGGCTTTATCTGCTCATTATTTTTAATTTTCTTTTTTGCCATTTCCTGACTCCTAAAAAATTCAAATATAAATATTTTATATTAATTATTATACTTTTTTTATAATTACTTTTACTTTGTTTTCTAAAATATCAATTTCAGTTCCATCTTGCAAATTTTCATCATAATTCATATTTACTGCAAGTGTTTCACTCTGCACGTAATCTTTCATATTTAATAATGCATCCTTCAAATCGGAATTTGTATTAAATAAAATTTCAATCCTATCAATGACCTCAAATCCTTGATCTTTTCTTAAATTTTGTATTTTGCTTACAAATTCACGTGCAATTCCTTCTTGACGTAATTTTTCGTCAATAGTTGTATCAAGTGCAACAGTAATTTTTCCATCAGTAGCAACAAGCCAACCCTCAATATCTTCATTATAAATTTCAACATCATCGCGTACAAATTCAAAATGCTCACCATTCCAATCCAGTTCTATTCTGCCGTTCTTTTCTAATTCTATAATTTGCTTGCTTGTGAGTGCTGCTACTGCCTCGCTTGCCACTTTCATAAGTTTTCCAAATTTCTTACCCATCACTTTGAAATTTGGTTTTGCTTTTCGCTTTATAATATCAGTATTGTCAGTGCTAATGAATTCAATATTTTTAATATTTAATTCTTCAAGAATAATATCGGCAAATTCCATAATTTCACGCTTTGTTTGGACTGAATCTGTTGGAATTAGCAAACGTGTTAATGGTTGGCGAACTCTAATTCTTGCTTTTTCGCGCAATGAACGTGCAAGCCAAACAATATCTTCGATAAGCGCCATTTTCCCTTCTAATTCCAAATCAATGACTTTGTTATCAATTTCGGGAAAATCTTCAAGATGCACAGAAACAGGATCGGTATCAATTCTTAATTTTTGGTACAAATCTTCACTTATAAATGGAGCGGCAGAAGAAATAAGGATAATTAATTTTTTAAGTACGAAATATAATGTTTGATATGCTGCAAGCTTTTCAGAGTCATTTTCACCTTTCCAGAAGCGGCGACGATTCCGGCGTATATACCAATTCGATAATTCATTAATTGTAAAATCTTGTAGCAAACGATGTGCTTTTGTCAATTCATAAGCATCCATAAACTCTGCATATTGTTTAGCAATAGAGTTAATTCGTGAAATAATCCATTTATCAATCACTGGTCTTTCATTTAAAGGAATTTCCTGTGAATTAGGATCGAAATTATCTATATTTGCATACATTGCAAAAAATGTGTATGTATTAGTAAGAGACCGTAGAAAATCAGAAATCACTGTTCTTTCCAAGTCCTCAGGATTGAATAAAGTTGGCTTCCAAGGTGGATTATTGACAAATAAATACCACCTAACAGCATCAGCACCATATTTTTCCATAATTTCAAATGAATCGATAACATTGCCTTTGGATTTAGACATTTTCACGCCTTTGCTATCCAGAATCAATTCATTTACAACAATATTTTTATATGCAGGTTTATTGAAAAGAGCGGTAGCAATGTTATGCAATGTATAGAACCATCCACGAGTTTGATCTACACCTTCCGCAATAAAATCAGCAGGAAATTGCTGATTGAAAAGTTCTTGATTTTCAAATGGATAATGGAATTGTGCAAATGGCATCGAACCTGAATCGAACCATACATCAATTACCTCGGGGGTTCGATGATATTTTTGATTATTTTTTATAAATATAATATTATCCACAAAAGGTTTATGCAAATCTATTTCTTCTTTCAGATCCGCAACAGGAACAAGCGTTCCATCATTATATTCATAAAATCCCTGTGATAATTCTTCAATTGAGCCAATAGCAAAAAAGTCATCCTTATCGTTATCATTAATCCAAATCGGCAAAGGAGTGCCCCAATATCTATCACGAGATAATGCCCAATCCTTTACTTCCTCAAGCCAATTGCCAAATCTTCCTTCGCCAATTTCGGGTGGTTGCCAATTGATTTGCTTATTTAATTCAATCATTTGGTCACGGTATGCAGTAGATTTAATAAACCAGGAATTACGTGCATAATACATAATTGGATTACCTGTCCGCCAGCAATGAGGATAACTATGCAAATAATCAAATGTCGCGCGATATACCTTGCCAAGCTCTTTTAGCAAATTCACAATATCGTGGTCAGAACCTTCTTCAACTCTATCATTATATGTAAATGTCTTTATAGCACGACCAGCAAACTCGCCCATATCCCCAGTAAAATGTCCGTCAGGTGTCACAGGTTGCAAAAATGGAATTTTATATTTCAATGACATTTGATAATCATCTTCGCCAAATGCGGGAGCAAGATGGACAATGCCACTACCTTCCTCAGTAGATACGAAATCGCCCGGTAATACACTTAATGCGTCGGGATATTTTTCTAAATCAATTTTTGCAAAAGGTAGAATTTGCTCATAGCGAGTGCCAAATAGATCCTTCCCTTTAAATTCCTTTAGAATTATTATTTCTCCATCTAAAGCAGAAATTCTTGATTTTGCAAGCACATATTTTTCTATTAATTCGTCGCCACTTTTGAACTTTCTTGTGTTTTCAACCAGAACATAGTCTATATCCTCACCCGCAGCAAGCGCAACATTTGCAAGTAATGTCCAAGGTGTAGTTGTCCAAACAATCAAGTAATTCCCAACTAATTCAGGAATAGGTGATGAAACAATTTTTAATTTTAAATATAAATTTGGGTCCCTTACATCTTTATAACCAAGCGATAGCTCATGAGAACTAAGGGGAGTTGCGATTGTTGGCGATTGTGGAACAACTTTAAAGCCACGATAAATATACCCCTTGTCAAAGAATTGCTTCAGTGCCCACCAAACGGATTCTATATAATTATTTTCACAGGTAATATATGCTTTATTCAAATCCACCCAATAGCCCATCCGTGTTGTAAAAACGTTCCATCCCTGGTCCATTCTGATATTATTATACACAAATTCTTTGCAAGCACGATTAAATCTATCTATACCATATACTTCAATTTCATTTTTATCTTTTAATCCAAGCTCCTTTTCCATTGCAAGCTCAACAGGCAGACCGTGAGTATCCCAGCCTGCTTGGCGACGCACATAATACCCCCGTAATGACTTATATCTGCAAACTGTATCCTTAATTGTTCGTGCCATTAAATGATGAAGCCCTGGTTTGCCATTTACTGTTGGTGGGCCTTCATAAAAGCTAAATGGTTTAGCATTTTTATTCTTATCTAAAGATTTCTCAAATATTTGATCTTTTTGCCAAAATTTTAAAATTTTATGCTCGTTCTTTGAATATGAGAAATCTTCAGGAAATAATTTAAATTTTTCCAATGTTATTCTAATGATTTTCTTAAATTTGTAAATTTACAAAATTATGAAAAATATAAAGAAATTTGAAGGCTTATGGACTTATTAATAAAAATAATTATCTGAATTCTCATAATTTTGATTTTTTTAAAATTTTTCTATTATTTTGATGAGTGAATTTGACGAAACTAATTTATTTTTAAAGGGACGCGTTTCCCTGCTCGAGGAAGAAAATAAGCAACTTAAAGAGCGACTTTTCAAGGTGCAGGAAAACGAAAAGAAATATAGGATGTTCTTCGAAAAATCTCGAGATCCTTTTCTGTTAATTAAGGACTTTAAATTCGTCGATGCCAATCCTGCTGCTCTAAGGATGCTGAAAATTCAATCTCTTGATGAACTTAGGAATACTCATCCTGCAGCGATTTCCCCTGAATTTCAAGATGATGGAAAACCCAGCATCTTAAAGGCAAACGAAATGATGAATATTTCCATCCAAAAGGGCTTTCATTCATTTGAATGGAAACATATTGATAGCGATGGCAAACCATTCTATGTTATTGTCTCCCTCACTCCAATTGTAATTAATAATGAATTATTTATTTTCTCTCATTTGCTTGATTATACAGAATTTAAAGAGAAAGAGGCTGAACGCGATAC
>DAOTPH010000114.1:0-6293 GCA_035451765.1 Bacteroidota bacterium
CCGAGCTGCCTTTTTTTATATGAAATACACTGTATCTTTATTGAATATTATTAATTTAATTATTATATTGATAATATAATTAGTGCTTCAAAAAGAAATTTATCTCATAACTTGAAATTGCTTTTATTAAATAAGTCTTCCCGTTAGGTAATTTGATAAAATAAGGATTAGTCCGATCGAGCGAAATAGTATATTCACCTGATGGATATTTGGTTGAATCGAGAAAATCTTTTTCGGTAATCGTAAATTCCCCATCATCTCTAATATATCCTGCTACACTTTGCACATTAACATCAGGATTTTCAGGTTCAACATAAGTCAGCACAAATCGAATATAACCATTATTAGTCCCATTCCATTTCAGTACAGTTTTGCGATTTGCATAAAGAGTTTTGCCCGCAGTTGGATAATCTATTTTGATTGCGGGTGGAAAAGTAAGATTTATATCAAATGGAGGTTCGGCATCACTCATTTGGATATTAATATGATTAGATTGCGAGCCACTATAAATTGGAGCAGTATAACTCGCATATTCATTGTAATACTCACTTTTTCCCAATGCTGAATCATTAATTTTAATACTTTTTAAAAGCACACAATTAGTATCGGTTGGTTCGGGAGGATATGGCAAACTTTTATCCCAAAAACGTGCCATAGAAATATATAAAGTATAAGAAAAGTTAACAGAACCACTATTATTATTTATAGCATAAGTAAGTAGAGAAATCTCTCCATATATCATTGTAGTATCAAACATTGCTGCATATTGTTCCTGAGAATATGATTCATCGGGTTCAACGCCGGAACCCAAGCCTAAGGCATTGGATTTTACCGCCGGTGTAGTGGGATTGTCGCTACATCCAATAATAAAAAATAGATCAAAAATTATCGAAATAATAATTACTGCATAAAAAGACTTTTTCATATTTATACCTTAAAAAAAATATATTTTTCAACTTATACTAATGCAATTTAAAGAGATTTTAGAAATTAATAATACATAATTAAATAGTTTAAAAAACTACTGATTTCTTTAAGAATTTATAGTTTTTATTTAATTCAAATTTCTATTAATATTTGCAAAATTTTGCTTAAATTTGAAGTTTTTACGAATTTTATTTTTGAAAAATCTCTCTCAAAACGGATTTAAACCCAAAATTTCAAAAAATGAGTTGAATAATACTCTCATTTTTAATTTGTTACAGAAGGTTGAGAACTTTCTTTTGCGGGAATTATATATTGATAAATCTTACAATATAATTGCTGCGGTGAGTGGTGGTGTTGATTCTGTTGTATTGCTTGACATTCTTTATAATCTTTCCCAAAAAATTGGATTTCATTTAAGTGTGGCGCATTTTAATCATAAAATTCGTCAAAAAACTTCCGATCTTGATGAAGAATTTGTAGTAAGTTTATCAAAATATTACAACTTAGAAATAAATACTGCAAGCGGTAAGGTCAAAGATTATGCAAAGAAAAATTCAATTAGTGTGGAAACCGCCGCTCGTGTGTTGAGATATAATTTTTTCGAGAAGGTATCCCGCACAATAAATGCTGATTTATTGGCAACTGCACATACCCAAGATGATAATATAGAGACATTTTTTATGAACATTTTTCGCGGAAGTGGGCTTACAGGCTTATCGGGCATACCGAAGGTACGTCCATTAATTAAAAACGTAAGAATTATCAGGCCCCTTATTGATATTCCGAAAAATGAATTAATTGAATATGCAAAAGCAAGAAATTTGAAATGGAGGGAAGATGAATCCAATGCCTGGCTTGATTATACCCGAAATAAAATACGGCACAAATTGATACCATTTCTTGAAAATGAATTCAGCCCATCGATTACAGGAAATGTGCAAAAGATAACAAAATTTTTACAGGGTGCAGATGAATTTATTCAAGAACGAGTTGAAGAAATATCAGAAAATCTTATTAAGAAAGATGCGCCTGATAATTATTCAATAAATATCAATATGCTAAATGCAAATAATAAATTTATCCAGGGAGAAATAATATCGCGATTTTTAAAGACAAATCTTGATATACCACAAGTGAATTATTCACAAATTGATGGAATATTGAATCTAAAAGATAAAGAAACGGGGAGCATTTTTGCAATTGATAAATTTTGGATTTGCATTAAAGATAGAAAGAACTTATTATTTAAAAAGAATTTATTGCCATTAAAAATAAATATACAAATTGAGAAAATTGGTGAATATACTTTTGGGAATAAGAAATTAACATTAAAGGAAGTTCCAAAAAATGAAATTGTATTGAATAATAATAGGAGCATAGAATATTTCGATTTTGATAAATTTCCTTTAGTGGTTAATCTAAGAAATTGGCAGGAGGGCGATATCATCAAACCATTGGGAGCACCAGGAAGGATGAAGGTTAGCGATTATTTAATCAATAATAAAATCAATACTTATGATAAAAATTTTATTTATGTTCTTGCAAAAGAAAACGAAGTTATATGGATTCTGGATCATCAAATAAACGATAAATATAAAATAACAAAGGAAACAAAAAGATTTTTGCAAGGGAAATTAGAGGATTTATGATTGAAAATAATAAGATACAAATTGGTGATTATTATTTTGAAAAATATATAGATTGCGAAGCAATTCAGAAGCGTGTGAAGGAATTAGGCAAAGCAATTTCAAAAGATTATGAGGGGAAAGAACCAGTTATACTTATTACTTTAAAAGGGGCGATGGTATTTGCAGCAGATTTAATTCGAGAAATACAATTACCTGTTAGAATTGAAACAATTATAGCAAAGAGCTATGGGATGAATATAGAAACAAGTGGGAAAGTCAATATCATTAAAAATGATCTTAATATAAATGGAGAAGATGTTATCGTAGTTGAAGATATAATTGACACGGGAATCACTATGGCAAAATTATTGAAAAATCTTGAACGGGATAAACCAAGGTCGATTTCTGTATGCTCATTATTATTTAAACCTGATAAAATAATTGAGAAAATTGATATAAAATATCTTGGATTTTCCATAGATCCGCTATTTGTAATTGGATATGGAATAGATTATGCAGAGCAAGGTCGTAATTTAAAAGATATATATATAAAAGTTAAATAATTACAAGAATATAGGATTTTTCTCAAATAATTATTAATAAAAAAAAACGTCTAAATTGGAAAAGGAGAATTAAATGGGGAAAGCCCAGAAAGATAATGATAATTTCAACAAAAATCAATTCAATGATTTTCGTAAAATAAATTCAGATGGAAATCAACCAAATTATATAAGGAATATAATTATTTGGGTAATATTTGGCGCATTTTTATTTTTCCTTTACATTTATTTTGACCAAAGCCAATATAAAACAACCACAATAACATACACAGAATACGAAAGCATATTAGAGCAAGGATTGATACAAAGCGCTCGAGTAATTAAAGATGAGTCAAACAATTTTGAATTTTATGGTAAATTAAAAACACCAATCACAATATCAGTCAATGGAAAACCAAAGGAAATAACAGAATTTACTGTTAAGCTTGGATTTGTGGATGCTCAAACAGAAAAATTATGGAAAGATAAAGGCATAGTTTGGACATATGAAGTATCTAAGAATAACTTTTGGGGTCCAATACTAACAATTTTGCCTTTTATCTTAATAATATTTCTTTGGTTTTATATTATGAGAGGGTTCCAAGGTGGGCAAAATAATAGCACAAAAAATATTTTCAATTTTGGAAAAGCACGTGTAAGGCAAACAAATAAGAATGAGATTCAAATAACATTTAAGGAAGTCGCAGGAGCAGATGAAGCAAAAGAAGAATTAGTTGAAGTAATTGATTTCTTGAAAGATCCAACAAAATTCCAAAGATTAGGTGGCAAAATACCAAAGGGTGTATTGCTTGTTGGACCACCGGGAACAGGTAAAACATTGCTTGCACGAGCGGTAGCTGGGGAAGCTGGAGTCCCATTTTTCTCCATATCAGGTGCTGATTTTGTGGAAATGTTTGTGGGTGTTGGAGCAAGCAGGGTAAGGGACTTATTTGACCAAGCAAAAAAGAATGCTCCTTGTATTGTATTTATAGATGAGTTAGATGCAGTCGGACGACATCGTGGAGCTGGATTAGGGGGCGGTCACGATGAACGTGAGCAGACCTTGAATCAATTGCTTGTGGAAATGGATGGGTTCGAGCAAAATATGAGCGTTATAGTTATGGCTGCGACAAACCGTCCCGATGTGCTTGACCCCGCATTATTACGTCCTGGCAGATTTGATAGGCAAATTGTAGTGGATTTACCTGACGTCAATGGAAGGAAAGAGATTTTCAAAGTACATACTCGGAAGCTCCCACTTTCTAAAGATATTGATTTCGATTTATTGGCACGTTCTACACCTGGATTATCAGGAGCAGACATTGCCAATATATGTAATGAAGCTGCTCTTCACGCTGCAAGGCGAAATAGTACTGTCGTAACAATGTATGACTTTGAAATGGCGAAGGATAAAGTTTTAATGGGAGTTGAACGTAAAAGTATGGTTATTTCACCAAAAGAAAAAGAGCTCACTGCATATCACGAAATGGGCCACGCACTTGTTGGGAAATTTCTGCCAAATGCGGATCCAATTCATAAAATTACAATTATTCCGAGAGGCAGAGCGTTAGGCTTGACCGCATATACTCCAAAGGAAGAGCAACATTCACAAACGCAGGATTATATTGAAACACAAATTATAATATTATTAGGTGGTCGTTCTGCTGAAAAGATAATTTTCAACACATTAACCAATGGTGCTGCTAATGATTTACTACGTGCCACAAAGATTGCTCGAAAGATGGTCACGGAATGGGGAATGAGCGATGCAATAGGACCCGTTAGCTTCGCTAATGAGCAACAGGAGGTATTTCTCGGACGTGATTTTGTTCAAGCAAAAGACCATAGCGAAGAAACAGCGGAATTAATTGATAGTGAAGTAAGGAAAATACTCATTAAAGCAAGCCAAATTGCAGAGAACATTTTAAATGAGAATATTGACCTTTTGCATAAAGGCGCAAAATTATTAATTGAGCGGGAAACGCTTGATAACGAGGAATTCGAAGCATTAGTCCAGGGTTTAGAGTTACCTCCTTTAAGTAATAAAAAAATTGAAGCATTGAGAAATATTAAAATTGGGACGGGTGAGGAAGAAAAGCCCGCCACACCAAAGCTTCCCTCAATTGAGGGTCTTAATTTATCAGAAAGTTAATTAATAAATCAAAGGATATAAATGACGTCAATGGAAATTCCTGATAAGGAACAAATTACCGAACAAAGTAAAATTGATGAACCAAAGGCAAAGAATGAAATTCAAAGCTTTTTTGATTCATACAAGAAAAAAATTGAAAATATTCAAAGGATTCAACCAAAATGGCAAAATCTACGAAGCGCAAGACAAAAATTACTATCACTTCAAAAGGAGCTAAATACACCACCTGAGTATATACCGAGAGGCGTTATTGAAAATATACAACGTATGATTGCTGACGCTTTGTCAACAATCACTCAATCGCAAATTGCCGAAAGAGAAAATTACGAAATGGAATGCTCCGATAACTATTTGCAATTGAAGAGTTTCTTTGAAAATATAATTCAAACCTTGGAATCTTCAGAAGATTTAACAAAATCCAGACAGCAACTTATTGAAGCTCAAAGGATTATAAGTACAAAGACATTAAAACGTTCTCAACAAGAAGAATTATATCAAATGATTAGGGCAGGTTTTGATATCCTGCTTGCAAAACAAGAGAAGGAAAAGGAGAAATTTAACCAAGAAGCAAATCAGAATTATGAGAAAATAGCTCCGTTAGTTGAGAATGCAATAAATATTGCCAACTCTACCGACTCTTTTAAGGAAGCGCGTGAAGTGCTAACTGCTGCACAAAATTCTGTTAGAGATGTACTGCTAACAAAAGAACAACGCGACGAATTATTTGGAAAATTGCGAGTCGTTTTTAACGAGATTAATAAGAAAAATGACCAAGAGCGAGAAGAATTTGCAAAGATTTCAGAAGAAAATTTTAATCAATTAAAAGAAAAAATTGAGCAAGAGGCAGCAAAATTATCTAATAATCCACATTTTAAATCGATAAGAGAAAATCTTCTTACTATCCAGAGCGAATTAAGAGTAATGAAGCTTAAGCTCGATCATCGTAATAAGCTCTATACAATGTTGAAAGATACTTTTAAAGAATTAGATGAAAAACGTGCAGAGTATTTTGAGAAACGCGATGCTGCAAAAAAGTCAGGGAGCTCT
>DAOTPH010000115.1:0-6225 GCA_035451765.1 Bacteroidota bacterium
AATATATAATATATAATACGGTGAATTTGATATTTTTTAATTTTGGAAAATAACTTCAATAATCAATTATATGAATAAAAAAATCCAACAAATAATCGTGAATACCCTTGTTATTATTACGCTTATTGGGATTGCAATTTTGCTAATTACGTCGGCGATTAATTTTTTTGAAGCTTTAAAATAGTTATTGATACATAAAAACTTTCCTCAGAATGTCTATATATTGCAGGTGTCAAAATTTTGAACCCATATAAAAAAAGGGGCGTGTTGCCTACACCCCAACAAAAAGTACATTTACTTTGCTTCAATAATGTTATAATTCCTGCAAAAGCTTATTATTTATATATTCCCTAATTTGTGAAACGTTGATGCGGTCTTGAAGCATTGAATCACGGTCGCGGATGGTAACCGTATGGTCTTGTAATGTTAATCCATCAATTGTGACACAAAATGGGGTGCCAACTTCATCTTGGCGACGGTATCGCCTCCCGATTGCCCCCGATGTATCATAAAATGTAGGGAAATACCTTTGCAAATCTTTATAAATTTTATGTGCATATTCAGGCATTCCATCTTTATTAACTAAAGGAAAAACTGCAAGAGTGATGGGTGCTAATTTGGGATTGAATTTTAGCACTACACGAGTGTCTTCCTTGCCTTCTTCATTAATTATTTTTTCTTCATTATACGCATTGCATAAAAGTGCCATAAATACACGAGATACACCACCTGAGGTTTCTATGACATAAGGAATATAGCGCTCATTATTGACTGTATCGACATATTCCAATTTTTTTCCGCTTGCATTTTGATGACTGGTTAAATCGAAATCTGTTCGGGAATGAATTCCTTCAATCTCGCCAAACCCAAATGGGAATTCAAATTCAATATCGACAGCAAAATTAGCATAATGAGCAAGCTTTTCGTGAGGTTTCCATCGTAATTTGCTCTCATCCATCCCGATATTTTTATACCATTGCCAGCGTTCGGATTTCCAATATTCAAACCATTCTTTTTCGCTGCCAGGTTTAATGAAAAATTGCATCTCCATTTGCTCGAATTCGCGAGTACGGAAAAGGAAGTTTTTTGTATTTATCTCATTACGAAAAGCTTTGCCAATTTGTGCAATACCAAAAGGAATTTTCAGGCGTGAGCTATCCATCACATTTTTGAAATTAACAAATATGCCTTGTGCTGATTCAGGACGAAGAAACACAGTACTTGAAGCATCCTCAACGGGTCCGACATAGGTTTTGAACATTAAATTGAAATTGCGAACCTCAGTCCATTCAGTAGTTCCCGAAACGGGGTCGGGAATTGAATAATCTATAATTATTTTGTAATAATCTTCATTTGTTTGTGCGGCGTTATATTTCGCTTCGATTTCATTAGCAAGGTCGGTTTTTCCTTTTTTGCGAATTTTATCTATATATTCCTCAATTAAATTATCGGCTCTATACCGAGCTTTGCTAATTTTATTATCAATCATCGGGTCGGTGAATTTCGATATATGGCCACTAGCTTCCCATGTTTTTGGATGCATAATAATAGCAGCATCAATGCCCACGATGTTATCGCGAAATGTCATTGATTGCCACCAAACTTTCTTGATATTATTCAATAATTCCACACCAAGCGGACCATAATCCCAAAATCCATTGAGTCCTCCATATATTTCTGAGGATTGAAACACAAAACCGCGCCGCCTCGCAAGTGAGATGATTGTATCTAGATTAAGCATAATTTTATAGAATTCAAAAGTATAAAAAATTCAAAATTAGCAAATTCTAAAAATTTATAGGTTTATTAATAAATTGTTTGTATCATTAACTTTGTAGAATCAAATATGAATTATATTATTTATTCATAATTTTGAAATAATTATAAACGCAAAATCGATGCTCATCGGAGAATTAGCTGCATTAGCAACTGCAATATTTTGGTCATTTTCAACAATATTTTTTACTCAAGGGATAGCAAAAGTAGGGGTTATGCAAATTAATATTGATAGACTCTTTTTATCAGCAATATTAGTTTGGATAACTTTATTTATAGCACGAATTTATCCCACTATGTCGGTTATGCAATTTTTGTTTTTGGTTTTGAGTGCAATATCAGGGCTTGTATTTGGCGATACATTTTTGTTTATGGCATTTGACGAAATCGGACCAAGATTAGCTCAGTTAATTATGGCATTTGCACCACCTCTGGCTGCAATTTTAGCATTCATTTTTCTTAAAGAATCATTGAGTCTTTTTGGTATTATTGGAATTATTATCACAACAATTGGAATTTTCCTCGTAATACTCGAACACGATGAAAATTCAAATAAAATAGTTATCAAAAACAAATTAGGAATATTATGGGCAACATTTGGTATGATTGGACAGGCAGGAGGATTGATTTTAGCAAAGGAAGCATTAAGAGATGGCGGAATTCATCCTGTTGTGGCAAGTGGGGTTAGGCTAATTTCAGCATTTATTTTGCTTGTACCAATTGGTTATATGACAAAGCGTTATCATTTTGGTATAAGACCATATAAAGAAAATATGAAATGGATTATAAATCCAATAATGGGCTCTATTCTTGGACCATATTTTGGAATGACGCTTAGTATGGTTGCCATTGCTTATGCAAAGGTAGGCATTGCTTCAACTATTATGGCAATTACCCCTATTTTAATGCTTCCTATATCTCATTACGTATTTAAAGAAAAACTCTCCTGGCGGCCAATCCTAGGAGCTTTAATAGCAGTATTTGGGATTGGAATTTTATTTTTAAAATAAATATTGATAAATTGTTTGTATTTATCAAAACTTTTCTTAATTTTATGTTATTAAGTATTTGCAAAAAATAAAATGTTTAAGAAAATATTAATTGCCGTTTTAGCTGTTATGCTTGCAGCATGTTCAAGCGAGAAATTGATTGATGAATCGAGTTCTAATCAAAAATTAATCATAGCAAGCTTTGATGGAACAAATTCGCACATATTAAGCACAGATTTAAATAGCTCATTAACAGAATCAAACGATTTATATTCACAAGCAAATGCTAATTATATCACCCATTTTCCAATAACCCGCCTGCAAGTTTATTTAAATTATATATTTGCATTTGTACCTGATGAAAATAAAATAATTATATTTAATAAAAATTCTTTTAAATATGTTGCGCAAATTGATTTCTCAAGTCAGAAATTAAGACCTTTAAAACTTGCTTTTGCAAATGCAACTGATGCGTATCTAATTTGTGAAAATTATAATAAATTGATTTTAGTCGATATTTATTACTTCAAAGCAGCACGGGAAATCGATTTACCTGCATCTGCAACTGATATTTTAGCATTAGGAAATCAAGTATTCATTGCATTGCCATTTGCAAATCAAATTGCAATTGTGGATTGCCGATCTCACGCAATAGCATCGTCAATTGCAGTCGATAACAGGCCTTATATTTTTGCTCTCACAAGCGAAGCTACAAATTTAATAGTATTATCAGCAGGTGCAGGAAAGCTTAATTTGGATCCCTTGGGAACTATTACAGGTCCCTCGGTCACTAATATTGATTTGTCATCTAATAGCGTGACTGGAACAAGTCCCTTGACAATTCCATCATTCGATATAACATATAAATGCCCATTGCAATTTGCTATAACTAATAATGATTGGGGCTTTATTGCATTGGATAGTATGCTTCTCAAAATGGATGCTCGAGATATTACTTTTGCAATTAATCTTTATAATGCGCAAATACTAAGTTTTTCGCAGAATTACCTCGCTAACTATCTTTTTGCTTTAGAAAGAACGGATAATGGAATGATAATTGAGAAACTTGACCCAATTACTGGCTCATTAATTAACAGTTTGCAAACTCAACTGAATATTACTTCATTCGTTTCACTTTAAATTTGCTGATGAACGAAAACCAATCGATTATTAATCTCGATTCATTGCTAAATTTAAGCGCCCAATTAAATGAATCTTTCGAGTGCAATTTAATTTTAAAAGCAGCAATGCTCAGCTTAATGGGCAAATTAAAAATTCCATTTTCACAATCTTTTCTAATAAAAAATGGAACAATTATTGAAATACGAAGTGGGAAGATTGTTTCCCAAGACTTTGCCAATGTATTATTACCCTACTTCAAAAATATTCAATCTTGCGATATAATTGAAATTAATAATGATGTGAATTTGCCTGATTCTTCCTATTTAATTGGTGAATATCATAATATCATTACTTTGAAAAATTTTGAGCAAAATATTGGATTGATTTTGCTTGGGAAAAAAATTGATAAGTCTGCATTATCTGAAGAAGAAAAATATTATGCAAAAATCGTTGCTCAAATTACTTCAATTGCATTATCGAATGCTATAAATTTTCAAAATATTGAAAATCATTTGCGTGAAATAAAGCGACGCAATTTGCTATTTCAAAATTTACTAAGTATCAGTAATGATTTCCTTTCGTTTAGCTCTGAAGAAAATATTATCAAAGCATATTCGCTTAACTTGATGGGACAACTCCAACTCAATCATTATGCTTTATTTTTAAAAAATAAACAAGGTTTTTCTCAAATAATAAATAAATTCAATTTCGATTTTCAAAACGAATTAATTAATGAATTTGTAAATAACTTTGATGAAACAAATTCAAAAATAATAAACCAAAATCCTGAAGTCAATTATATATTTCCATTGTATTATCAATCAGAATTGAGAGGGGCGCTTTTATTAGGCGATAAAATGAATGGCAATGAATTTAGTAATGAAGATTTACTATTTACTGAAATGCTATCAAACACATTTATCACAGCATTAGAAAATTATAGATTGATGCAAGAAGAAATAAAAAAGCAAGAAATTGAGCGTGACTTAGCTCTTGCAAAGGGAATACAGGAACGATTGCTTCCTAAATCATTTCCTAAAAGAGATGATTGGGATTTTTATGGGGTGATGAAGCCATCACAAATGGTGGGCGGGGATTATTTTGATTATATAGAACTTAATGAAAATGAAATACTTATAATTGTCGCTGATGTTTCAGGAAAGGGAATTGCCGCCTCTCTTTTGATGGCAAATCTTCAAGCATCATTGCACAGCTTTGCTTTGCTAAATCTTAATCTTGATGAAATCATTAAAAATATTAATCGATTGTTATATCAGAATACTGCTGAAGATAAATTTATTACTTTATTTATTGGCAAACTTAATTGCAATGGTGCAACCTTATCATATATTAATGCAGGGCACAATCCCCCAATTTTCTTATCGGGGAATAATGCTGTTGAATTAAGCAAAGGCTGTCTGCCATTAGGAATTAAAGAAAAAATTGATGAAATTGAAATTGACAATGTCGCTTTTCATAATGGCGATATTCTTACTATTTATACAGATGGAATTATAGAAGCATCAAATTCTCAAAAGATTGAATATGGGAAAGAGAAATTAATTGAAAATCTTATAAGATATATTGATTCGTCTATAGAAAAAATATCTGAAGAAATTCTAAATGATTTATTTAGATTTATTAAAGATGATAAAATTGATAGTAATGAAATGATTTTTGAGGATGACATCACATTAAATATTATAAAACGGAAATAAGGAGATTTAATGCTTGTTAAAATTATGCGGCTAAATGAAAAATTTAATGATATACCCTTACCAAAATATATAACACCGGGGTCGGCAGGATTGGATGTATGTGCTGCAATTGATGCGCCAATAACAATCGAACCCTTATCAACGGCACTTATCCCAACAAATTTAGCAATTGAACTCGAGCCTGGCTTTGAATGCCAGGTACGGACTCGCAGTGGTTTAGCTTTGAACTATGGAATATTTGCACTGAACGCGCCAGGGACAATTGATAGTGATTATCGCGGGGAGATTAAGATTATTCTTTCAAATTTTAGCAAAGTGCCTTACACAATTAATCGCGGCGATAGAGTTGCTCAGCTTGTTTTTGCAAAATATGAGCAAGCCTCGCTTATTGAAGTAAAGAAAATTGACGACACTCTACGCGGAGCCGACGGTTTCGGCAGCAGTGGTATATAATTTATTAACTTATTATTTAATTAAATTTATTTAACATTATGTTTGACGGTAATATTCCAAAGCTTAGAAAAGATATTGATGTGCAAGTTATTGAGGATGGAGAAGATAGGGGCATATTGCTTTATGATAAAAGACAATTTGCTGAAGTTCCCCTTCTGTTAAAGCCC
>DAOTPH010000116.1:0-6139 GCA_035451765.1 Bacteroidota bacterium
GCTTTATGAAGGCTCATTAATGATTGCATCAGGAAGCCAAAGGCTCTCAAATGTTGCAAGAGGTGAAGACCAGGATTATCAAGATAGCGATTTCTTTATGACTATGCCTATTAATATGTATGGCAGTTTATATCACGTCGATGCAATTGACACAAGCTATTATTTAGCATATAATGAGGGAGAAGCAGCATTTGAGGATTCTATAAAAAGCGACCAAGCAGGGGTTGCTGTAAAGCAAAATATAACGGTTGCTCATCAAGATATTGATAATGCAATAATGATTGATTATGATATTATAAATAAACGCGATATAATTCAAGATAGTATATATGTGGGACTATATTTCGATTGGGATCTTGGGCCATCAGGTATGGGCAATTATACAAATTGGGATCCAAAAAATAATATTGGGTTTATTAGAAATGTTCAAACTGATACATTGCCAATAATTGGTGTAAAAATGGCATCGGATATACCAGTTAATTTCTGGGCAATTGATAATGATGGAACGTCGGATGATGATCCAGGTGTATGGGATGGATTTACTCGTCAAGAGAAAATTAGAATGCTTGAAAGTGGAATCGGTCGTGCAGCAAGTAAAATTACAGATGTTTCAACAGTTATCGGTGCTGGTCCTATATTTTTAAATAGAAATGATACAGTGCGAGTTAAATTTATAATTTATGCCGATTCTACAATGCAAAATATTATCAACGCTGATAATATGTTAAAAGAATGGAATTACATTTTCCCTTGTAATCCTAATCATGATAATTTCTCAGCAAAATTCGATAGTTCGATTATTGTCAGAAATATTTTTCCGAACCCAGTTCAAAGGAACTCTATTTTTCTAGCACATATTGTATTAAGAAATAATAGTTCAACAACAATTACTTTATATGATTACCTTGGCAGAAAAGTAGCTAAATTATTTGATGGTGAGCTCTCAAAGGGGGAGAAATTACTGCACTTGTATATTGGCAATCTAGCCATTGGTTCATATCAATTAATTATTGAAACAGCAGAAGGGAAAAAACAAATCAATTTAATGATTATAGAATAATTATAATCAAAAATATATTAATTTTGCTTTATTAATTGTGAATTTTATTAATTATTAAGATATTATTATGAGAAATTTTTTATATTTATTTTTATTTTTTTTCTTTTTGCCAATAATTTTATTCGCACAACAAAAAGGCATAACAACACAATTGCCTGAAATCAATGTTCAAGCAGTTGAAGGGTTAAAAATTCAAGATTATTCACTTATTCAAAAAATTCAAAAGCCGTCCCCAGGTGAGATTGCTTTAGATTATACAAAGGATTGGTTTATACTACCGGCGGGAACATATTCTGTAATTAAATTTAATAGTTCAACCGAAAAGCTCGAGGTGACTAATCCTGCTTTAGGAATTAGCGCATCTGTAAAAAATGCGGTAAATTGTTCACCGAAGTGGATTCAACCTGCATTGCTCGATAACCTCAGAAGAATTCAACTAACTAAGCAAGATGGTTTTGCTCAAATGATAATAAACGCACCTATTGATATTCGCGACGAAATTGCTTTCCAGATAGCTTATTTATCACCACAAACATTAAACAGTATCGATTCAAGAATTATTCAGGATAACGCTGAGTATATTTATACAATTGCTCAAGATTTGAAATACGTTCAGCTTGTAGAGTACCCAGATAATAAAAATTGGTATACTACAACAAAATATCGTGTACTGAAAGATGGCGATTCAATATGGGTGGAAATTCCAAGAGATGCTTATTATTGGTGGGTAGTTATGCCAAAATTATCAGATGAAGAGCCGCTAATGAATGCAAGTGTTTATAATCAATTTTGGCGCCGGCATCTTTATAATGTTGCCGATTCAGGTTATCCTGTATTAAAGGAAGTGTTAATGAATACAAAAATCCTCTGGGACTGCCAATTTCATCAGTGGCCCAATTTTGATTCATTGCAAAATCCTATTCCTTTTGCTGATACAATGCAAGCATTGCAGGTCGTAGGCCAATGGACGGGACAGACAGTATGGGGAGAAGCAAAAGATCCCAGACCAGTGCAACCAAATCAAATATTGCATGACCATGATGGAAATTGTGGCGAACTTCAGGATTTATTCAATGGTGGAGCAAGGACAGCTTTGATGCCTGTATATTCTGTTAGTACCTTCCCAGGAGATCACGCTTGGGATGAACTATATTGGGAAAATGATGATTGGGTAACTTGCGATGTTTGGAGGTGGAAAGGTCCAACGAACGTAACAAAAAATTTTAAATATCCAAAAAAAGGATGTATTTTCCAATGGGGTGGTGATGGCTCTGTAAGATTAGTCAATTCACATTATCAACCTGTTTGCACGTTGCAGGTTAATGTAGTCGATCAAAATTCACGTCCTGTTGATGGGGCTCAAGTAACTATTTTTTCTGCTCCTGAGACAGATCCTAAATCCTCACAACTCTATCTAGCTGCGTGGTTATATACAGATCAAAATGGTACATTGGAAGTACCATTGGGAACGAACATTTCTTATGGTTTAAGAGCAGATTGGTCGGGTGGGCACGGTCCATCAGTCTATAATCAAATTTATTCATTTCCTTGGTCAACATCAGGTTTTATTGAAGGTGGGCATATACTTATGACTATCCCAACTAGTGGTTCAGCTCCAACATCTCCTCAAATCACAAATCAAAATACTTCAGGACTTGACCATTTCAAATTTAACATTGATTATCAAATTCCTTACCGCATAAATTATGGTGGTGGATATTGGCAATCTTCTGGTTTTAGCCTTGACGATTATCAATGGCATAATTTCAAGAGCCCCGGTTATGTAGATTTCTTTATTTGTGATGAAGATAATTATCAAAATTTCATAAATGGGAAACCCTTGACTGCATATCAAGTTTCTCAGACTTCCTCATCAGGAAATATTGAATTCAATTTACCAACAGACCAAGATTATTATATTATTTATTCTAATAAATCAACAATTACAACATCTCAACTTCTGCAAACAAAAGTCACACTTTCTAAAAACAATAATGGTGTATGGAGTGCAATCGATGAAGTTCAATCAGCTGATACAACGACTGGCATAGCATTAGAAGGTAATATTCACTCATCTAATTTAGATATATATCCAAATCCTGCATCTGATTATATTTCATTTACTTCATTTATTGATTTCGGCTCTGATGTATCAATAAATATCTATAATAGCGTTGGAACTTGTGTGATGCAGAAAAATTATACTAATTTCAATCAAAAACATTATATTTGGTTAAATGTTCAAGAGTTGCCAATTGGGATGTATTATGTTAATATAAAATCAGGAACATATCAAGAAACGGCAAAATTTATAGTAATAAGATAAGAGATTTAAATATAAATATAATTTTTGCAATTATATTTTTTAGAATTAGTTAAAAATTAATTATTCTAATTAATATATTACTCTTCTTCTTTTTTGAAGGTAGTTCCATAGATTTTGTCCCAAAACGCTGATGAAACGCCAAAACCTAATTTTTCATTTTGATAATGATGCTTAATATGGTGCTTTTTTAAATTTAAAAAGAAGCTATTTTTTAATGGAAAATGATGGACTGCATAATGCATTGTATCATAATAAACGTAACCAAGCACAAATCCGCTAAAAAATGGTGCTGTATAATATTTGCCAATAACAAAATAGAAAACAAAATAGAAGAATAGAGCTAATGGAATGCTTACAACGGGTGGCATCACAAGTCTTTTGGGGTCATTTGGAAAATCGTGATGAACACCGTGCATAATAAAATGCATTTTTTTACCAAAATCTGAATTAGGCACCCAATGAAAAACAAATCTATGAAGATTGTATTCTGTAAATGTCCAGAAGACTATTCCTGCAAGAAATAGCAAAATACTATCGAGAATACTTAATTTGTATTCAAAGAATGCTAAATAAAGAAAAATAATAACAACGGGAAAATACAATATTGCGGGAACTGCAGGATGTGTATGAGAAAAGAATTCCATAAACTTACTTTGAAAAAGTTGAGGAGTCTCGGCTTTGTTCGATATATAATTTTTTGCCATAAATAAATCCATATTTTGTTTTGAATAATTTATAAATTATTATTAATGACGATACTATTAAAATTAATTGAATATATATTTCAATTTTTTTAAAAAAGAATTTTGATTATCATATTATGTAATTTTTTCATAATTTGAATAATTTAAAAAATAATAAATAAAATGCTTTTATTCTTTTATTAGAAAAAAGGAAATGGAGAAAAAATGTCATTATCGCAAATACTAAATGCTGTATTTAATTTCAGAGCGCGCGGTAAAAGTTTCGATAATACTAAATTCCGAAGTTCGCTCCAGATTAAAATATTGATTTTATTGATTTCAATATTAATTTGTTCATTTTTTATTACAGTACATTTCGATACTAGTCACCTTAAAATTGATAAAAGCTCGTTGCAAGTTGGTACCCCCTGGAAAAATCAAACATTAGTGGCAGACCAAACATTTCCAATTTATAAGAATTACGATGAATATCAAAAATTAGTCAGTGAGGCACAATCAAAAGTACTCCCTGTTTTTGTATTGAATGAAAGTAATCAACAAAATTTAATTGCATCCATTAACAATTTTTTAAGCTCTTTAGAATTAACTGATTCACTTGACCAAACACAGGGCAATTCTCTTTTTAACCAAAGATTATTACTTGTTTTCTTGGAAAACCCAAAGCCAAAAAGGATAGAAGAAATAAATAAAGCTCGTAAGATTATCATCCCATTTATAAATAAACTTTATTCCAAGGGATTTGTTGATATCTCATTACAGCAAATCAAAGCAACCGAAATTAAAGTTATGTTGAATTCTAACGAATTTTATTATAAAAAAACATTAGAACTTTTATCTCAAAATGATATTAAAAAACAAATTGACGAACTTCTTCAAAACAACTTTACAAAGAATTCAGTACCATTACTAACAGACTTTTTACAAAAAAATATAAAGCCAAATTATCTCTATAGTTCTGACCTGACAAATAAAGAAATTGAATTAGCAAAGCAAAATGTTCCACTTTATGATGGTTATATAAAATCTGGGCAAATTATTGTTCAAAAGGGACAAATTATCACGCGTGAAATTCAACAACAAATTGAATCATACCGTGAAGCAAAAAAATTAGTTGCCGAAAATTACTTGACTTCAACGTATGTCTTAGGAAATATTGGCGTTTCTTTAATCATATTCCTCATTCCATTAGTTTATTTTTCTATCTTACGGAAAAAAATCTTTGCAGATAATATACAAATTTTGATTTTTTATTCCTCATTAATTCTAGGTGCATTACTATCTTGGCTCTCAGTCGAAATTCCATCTGAATTTCCATTGGGGCTTCTTGTTCCACTTCCTGCAATTTCTATGCTTATTGCAATTGTATTTGATTCACGAACAGCATTTTATGCAACTATTGCATCATCATTGCTTTTAGCAGTAACGCGAGGTGGAGATTTAACAACAGCAATATCATTTATTTTCGTTGGAGTGCTTGCTGCTTTTACAGTGCGGGATATTCAAAGCCGGACACAAATGTATCGCTCGATATTCTATGTTTTTATTGGACTTTTATTTTCAATTATCGTTTTTGATTTGCAAAGTTCATCGACAATGGCTATTACATTTCAAAAAGTAATAGCTGCATTTATCAATTCAAATTTATCTCCCCTCTTGACATTTGCACTTGTTTTATTGATTGAAAACACAACAAGCATAACTACAGATTTAAGAATTAAAGAGTATGATAATCCTAATCATCCATTATTAAAGAAAATGAGCGAGGTCGCACCTGGCACATACCAGCATACATTGAACGTGGCGATTTTAGCTGAACGTTGTGCAATTGATATCGAAGCAAATCCACTATTAACAAGAGTTGGTGCATATTTTCACGATATTGGCAAAATTCCAAAACCCGAATATTTCATTGAAAATCAATCAAATATTGAAAATAAACTTGAATTCCTATCTCCCAAAAAAGCAGCAGAAATCATTAGGCAACACGTTAGCGATGGTATTGAAATTGGTAAGGAATATAAATTACCCCAGAAAATCATTGATTTT
>DAOTPH010000117.1:0-6129 GCA_035451765.1 Bacteroidota bacterium
AGATCGTTTAGATTATTCAGTATTTATCAAGCATTTGAACCTGAAAGTTTAAGTTCTCTTGATTCGTTAAAGGCAGTTCTAAGAAATTATGGTTCAGCTTTAATTGATAGTATAAATGGACCTTTAGATTGGGAAAACACTGCTTGGAATACCTGGCCTCATTCATTTGCAATGATTGGTAAAAAAGGATGGAAACCAGGCGAAGCTATCGAAGCGATGAGTCCAGAGGGGGATAGTTCTCTTGTCGATGGATATTTGCCTCTATATCAAATGGATGGTGAAGTTATATCAGAAATTTTAGGACCAACTTTGAAGTGGAAGTCTCTAACTTTAAATACTGATATTGACACAAACCAACCTTCAAATTCTCAAATTACATTTCAAATTATTGGGGATAATAATTTAAATAATATATTATTTGAGAAAAATGTCGAAAATTCAACTGAAGAAATTGATTTGTCCAAAATGAATTTTGATAACTATAAATATTTGCAAATTAAAACAAAATTAAAAAGGACTGATATATCCGCTAATCCCGCAGTAAAAGGTTTTACTGTTGATTTTATACCTGCACCAGAATTTGCAATGATTAAGTCAAAAACAACTATTAAAGATTCAATTAGAATGAGAGGTATTCCATCCATATTGCAATACTCATTCGAGAATTTATCGCTTAGAACTTCCGTTGATAGTATTCTATTTAGATTAATGAACTACACACAATCAGGTAGCTATCAAGCTTTTCAAAGAATCTATTTTGATATAAATCCAAACAGTGAAATTTTGGATTCACTTTCTTTATCAAGTGATATGCTTGCTAATGTAAATCAATATACTTCAATAATAAATCCCAATTCTAGTGTACCTGAACCATACAATTTCAATAATACTGCAACTAATTTCTTTTATGTTTATGAAGATACAACAAAACCGATAATTAAAACTACTTTTGATGGCAAAGAAGTTGCAAAGGGCGATTTTGTGGCTCGGAAACCTTTAATTACAATCTCAGTTTATGATAATACTCCTTTTCAAATGACTGACTCAACAAAAATAGAAATTTACATAAATGGATTATTTATAACTCCGCTTAATGTAAATTATTATGAATTTAATAGTATTAATGATGGAACTGATCTAAAAGCAATATTGAAGATAATTCCAAACAATCTTGAATATGGCAATGATATATTAAATCCATCGAATAATATCCGTATAATCGCAATTGACCCCGCAGGCAATACTGATACTGTTTTATATAAAGTAAATGTGATGCAGAATAATATCCTTCAAGATTTAAGTACATTTCCAAACCCAGCAGGAGATAAAGTTAATTTTAGATTTAAATTTTTAGGACAGAATACAAATGAGTCAGGCAAAATTCAAATATATAATCTAAATGGATTTCTAATGAAGACTTTTGGAATTAAAACACAAATAGGGGAAAATATAATTCCATTTGATTTATTTGATTCAAATGGAAATATCTTTCCGGCGGGAGTATATTTTTATCGGATTGATATGAATGCAGAATTTTATACGGAACCCAAACTAGGAATTTTTGTTATAGTAAGATAAATAAATATGATTAAAATAAAAATACATTATGGGGGAATTTTTTTATTAATTATTGCCATATTTGTTTTTATTATAATATCGCTTGAAGCTCCTGTAAGTAATCTAAGCGAAACAATAATTACAATCCCTTATAATTCAACTTCAAGTCAGATAATTGCAGAATTCAATAACAAAGGTTATTTAAAACCTGCGTGGTTTTATAAGACATATATCAAAATATTATACAAAAAAAAGCATTCATATATTCAAGCAGGATCATATAAAATTCCGAAAGAAGTATCAAATGCAGAATTACTCGAAAATATATTTAATCGAAAGTATTTTTATGGCAAAAAAACTACATTCCCTGAGGGGTTGAATATTTTTGAATTTGCAAGTATATTAAAAAAAGAAATTAATACCGATTCTTCAGAATTTGTAAAATTGGCGCTTTCAAAAGATTTAATAAGTAAATTTGGAATTAAAGCAAACACTATGGAGGGATATCTAATGCCCGATACTTATTACTTTAATGAAGGCCAACCACTTGAGCAAATTATAAAGGTATTAGTTGAAAATCAACAAAAAATAATTGGAAATTTTTCAAAAAATAAAAAATCCTTTTTAAATGATTATCAAGCCTTGATACTTGCCTCAATAATTCAAGCTGAAACACCTCTTGCAGATGAGATGCCTATAATAAGTAGTGTTTACCATAATCGCTTACAACGAGGTATGTTGATACAAGCTGATCCGACAATTCTTTATGCAATTTATCCAAGAAAAGAAATTTTTGCGACAGATTTTAAACTTAACAACCCTTATAATACCTATATAAATCGAGGACTACCACCTACTCCAATTAATAATCCTGGCAAAATTGCTATTAAGGCAGCTTTTAATCCTGCAAAAACTGATTTTCTTTATTTTGTGAAAGCAAGTGATACAAGTTCTTCACATATTTTCAGTAAAGATTATACGCAACATAAAAAAAATGTAAATAATTATCGCAGAAAATAATTTTTTTTCTCAATTTTATTTTATTTTTTACTAATTTGTATTTTTTTAAAATTAATAAGGAATTTTTAAATGGATGAAGATACTAATTTAGTACCAGAAAACTCAAATCTGCTGCAGACACAATTAGCATTCAAAATGGGATCTGATATGAAATGGTCAGCAATCTTATTGATTATCATTGGTGCTTTAACTTGTGTTGGAATTGTAACCGCATTAATTGGGGTGCCAATGATAATTGCGGGATTAAGGATGAACGAAGCGGCTAAAGCATTTCAAGATTATTCTCAATCGCAAGACCAAAATGCACTTAATTATGCAATCCAACGACAAGGCAAGTCTTTTGCAATCTTAAAAATCTTAGTGATTGTATATATTATCTTAACTGTTTTGTATTTTGTGTTATTTTTTACAGTACTATTACCAAATTTATCAAATTTACCAAATTTCTATGGTTTTTAGGTAGTTTTTATAAGCAATAATTTCCTTTTAATATTTTATTTCTAATTGAAATATCAAATTATTAGAATAATTATTTAATATTTTGTCATTACCACTGCTTAATTCTTTTAGATTATTTTTTGAAGTGTTTGTGTATAATAAACTTATATTGTAGTGGCTAAAAATATTGTATTTTAGTCCGAATAAATACCGGCACCCATCTAAATATGCAGGAAATGTTGTCATCATACTTGATATAAAATATTCATATTCCCATATTGCAGCATCATAACTATCTGTTGAAAAATATGATATTCGCGCAAATAGTTTCAAATTATTTTTAGGTATATAATTAAACTCTGCAAATCCAACAGCACCATATTCCTGATTCTGAAATCCTGCATAATTTATTATAACTCCTTCAAATCGAAAACGAGTATAAAAACTCTCTGAATATCTATAAATTATATCATTTCTTAATGAATATTTTTTCTTTTGATAGATATTGTCGATACTATTAATTTTAATATTATCGGTTTTATTTTCATATACAAAACGGTTAAGTAATGAAATATCATAACTTATCTTGTAATTTGATTCTAGAAAAGTATTAAAACCTCTTACAATTGCAGGTACATAATAAGTATGTCCATAGCTTTTATATAAATCTAAAAATCCCGATAACAGCCATTGCTTATTAACTTTGAAAATGACGCCACTATAAAGGCCAATCTCATTTGCAGGGTTTGAAAATTCACCAAAAATTGAACCATAAGGTGCTCGATAATTTTCAGAAAATGAGCGTAAATGAAATGCTAATTTGAAGTCTTTAAAATCAATTATTGAACCTATTTTCATTGCAAAATTATTATGCGCATCAAGGCTTGCTTCACTTCCAATTGATAGATTCTCTCTTAAATACTCTAACCAGACACTTTTTAAAAATCCATTTTTGCCTTGAAATGCAGATGAAGAAGATGACTGAATGGGGTAATTATAATCTAAATAGATTGTACCTATACCAAAAAGTAGGTTTGAAAGTTGTGCTTCGATGGAACAAAATAAAGATTTTTCATTAATTTTATCCTTTTTTGCAATTTCCGTCTGAGTTCGATAAAGGCCTGTTAAATAGTATGAGGAAATTATTCCTGCAATAGTATCCACATTACCAGATTTAGCAGTATTTGAACCTGCAATGGAAAATTTCATATTTAATTTATTTGTAACCAAATTGAATTTTTGCTCAATACCAATTCCACGAAAAAATGAATAATCCAGACTAGAACGCGATGGTCGAATCCCACCACCGAAATTCAAGGCAGGCGCAATAATATTTGAACCTTTGCGAGTAGGGAAGTCTCGAGCTAAAATATTACCCAGTCCTAATTCTATATAATAATCACCAATAATTAATTTAGTTTTATTATTATCATATTTTAAATAACTTGAATAGAAATCCACAAAATTTAACTCCCCCGCATCTTTATCTAAAACTATGCCCATTTCATAATTATTAAAAGCAGAGATAATTTTTTGCGAATATTCAAGTTTATTTCCTTGAAATTTTTGATTTTCAAAGCCATATATTTTATCAAATTGAAAATTATTCCTCGTGCGTGAATCGAGCATAAATCCTTTACTAATACTCTTATTTAATATACAGCAATTATCGAGTATTATTTCTTGTTCAGTAGTTAAATTCAAATCTTTACTTAATTTTGCAATATTTGTATTGGAATTATTTTTTAAATAATTGATAATTTTATTCGCAGTAATTATATCGAAAGCAGGAAATTTTGTTAAATCGCTTTTGCTTGCTTCGAAGAGATTTAATTTATTTATACGTCGATATTCAATATATTCAATTTCATTTTCTGAGTACGGATTTCCCGATGAATTATCGAATATCTCTTCAATTTGAGATTCATATTCCTGCGAGAATGCAATTAAATAAGTAAAACAAAACAAAAGAATGAAAATTGTAGTAATAAATCTTTTCATAAACAACATAGAATGAGCATAATTTCAAAAATACAAAAAGTTACATCAATACCGTTAAGAATTTCAATAAACAAAGTATTTGAAAAAATATTTCCTAATCATAATTATTATAATAAGTTAATAAATATATATACTAAATATCAAAATAATTCTAAAATTATTTATACTACTAGTAAAATTATTAATAAATTAGTTAATATATCTAATAATATTAATTCTAATAAAATTGAGAATATTTTAAGACATAACTTTGACTTACTAGGTTCATCTAATACTAATATTTCTCATCATACTGATGTAATTGGCTTTAATGAAATTAAATATGAAAATAAATTGCCATTCTTCGATACCTTAAAAGATGCGTGTAACTTCTTATTATTAGATGAAAATAAGCAATTTGCGAATTCCTTGATTGAATTAATTTCGGATGATTATCAGTTAATTGATTGGCAATTGGATTTCAGAAGTGGCTATCGATGGAGCGAAAAGATTGAAAGCAATAAAATTAGAATTGGAGAGATAAGAGGTGCTGATATCAAAGTACCATGGGAACTTGCTCGTTTTCAGCATTTGCCTTTACTTGCGATTTATTATGCAAAAAATCCTAGTCTGCATAATTCAGAAAAAAATAGATTAGTAGATGAATTTTGCAACGAAATTCTAGATTTTATAGCTTTTAATCCATTATATTATGGCATTCATTGGAAGGTTGCTATGGAGGTATCCATAAGAGCATGCAATCTAATCCTTGCATATCAAATTTTTAAATCGTATAATATTCAATTTAGGATCGAATTTGAATCAATTTTTTTCAATTTTTTACAAAATTCCTTGAAATTTATCATTAATAATATCGAATGGTCAGGCGGTCTTCGAGGAAATCATTATTTCACTAATATTTCAGCCCTACTTTATATATCTTCATTTTTAGGTATAGAACAATATAAAGAATTATATCATTTTGCCTTAAATGAAATAATTAACGAAACATTAGTTCAATTTAATCAGGATGGTGGAAATTTCGAGGGTTCATTTTGCTATCATCTTTATACGGTAGAGGTACTGCTGTGGGATATATTAATTGCTAATACAACAAATGCAGAAATACTAAAA
>DAOTPH010000118.1:0-6128 GCA_035451765.1 Bacteroidota bacterium
AGGTTCATTGCCTGTACAATTTGTTCTCCAAGCACCTGATATGGAAAAAATGCGAAAATACTTACCTATCTTTTTAGCTGAAGTTCAGAAAAGCCCCGTTTTTGATATGTCTGTTGTCGATTTAAAATTCAATAAGCCCGAGATTGTGATTAATATTGACAGAAATAAAGCTCTTGATATGGGCGTTTCTGTCAATGATATTGCTAAAACTATTCAAATCTATCTTAGCGAGCAAAGAATTGGATATTTTATTAAAAATGATAAGCAATATTATGTAATTGCAAGAGCTGATAGAACACAAACAAAAACTCCATTGGATTTGCGGATGCTTTCGGTTCGCAATGCAAATGGAGATATGGTAAAATTGGATAATCTTGTCAGTTTGCAAGAAATGAGTCGTCCACCTCAATTGCTAAGGTACAACCGCTATCTTTCAGCTACAATTTCTGCAGCACCTGCAAAAGGTAAGACGATTGGTGATGGTATTGCAGAGATGAACCGCATTGCTAAAGAAAAACTTGACCCAACTTTTTCTACAGCTTTGAAAGGTTCGTCAGCAGATTTTTCAGAAAGCTTTTCAAACTTAATCAACACATTTCTATTTGCATTAGTACTTGTTTTTCTTATTCTTGCTGCGCAATTTGAAAGTTTCCGCGACCCACTGATAATTATGTTTACTATTCCGTTGGCTATAACGGGAGCTATATTATCCCTTTGGATCACGGGAAGTACTTTAAATATTTTTAGCGAAATTGGAATGATTGTTCTTATAGGTATTGTCACAAAAAATGGAATTTTAATTATCGAATTTGCTAATCAAAGACGAGAGCAAGGATTGAGTATCCACGATGCTGTTATTGATGCTGCCACTCAAAGATTTCGTCCTATTCTTATGACAAGCCTTGCTACAATTCTTGGTGCCGTACCAATTGCATTATCTATTGGTGCAGCTTCGACAAGCCGTGTATCCCTTGGTTATGTGATTATTGGGGGATTGCTTTTTGCTTTGATATTGACTTTGTTTGTTATTCCCGCATTATACACATATTTAACATCTAAAAAAGAAAGGAAATATGTCGAAGAAGAAGTTTAGTTTTATTTTATTATTTATTTCAATATCGTTATTTTCTAATTTTATTATTTTATATTCACAGGATACTACAAAATTATCTGATTTAATTAATCTTGCTCTGGAAAACAATTATCAAATTCATATTATAAAAAACGAACAATTAAAATCTCAAAATAATAATTCAATTGGTAATGCGGGATTTTTACCCACTCTTGACGCTTCTTTTAGTCAAGATTATGATAGAGTAAACTCAGAGCAACAATTATATAGTGGCGATTCTCGTTCAAATCCAAATGCAAAAAATAACAGCACTAATGCTGCAATCAATTTAAATTGGACAATTTTCGATGGATTTCAAATGTTTGCTCAGAAATCCAAATATGCTGATCTTGAACAATTGGGTGCTATAAATACTCGATATTATATCGAGCAAACTGTTTCAGATCTAGCAAAAGCATATTATCAACTTACAAATGAATTCAATAAACTTAATACTTATAATCTTTCAAAAAGTATTTCTTATGATAGGTATCAATTAGAGCAAAAGAAGATGGAACTTGGCGCATCGAATTTGTTCCAACTGCAACTTGCTCAACTGGATTATTTGAATGATAGCACTACCGTTATTCAACAAATGAACTTGATTACTCAATTGCAGGTTCAATTAAATCAAATTATTAATAGAAATATTGAATCTCCAATAATTCCAGAAAGTTCAATAAAATTGAATGAATTAGCAAACTATAATAATTTGAAAGATAGCGCTTTCAAATATAATGCAAATTTAAATCTTTCTCAAATTCAAGAACTTATAAGCACGAATAATATAAGAATTCAAGAATCAAAATATTACCCTGAAATTTCATTTGTAGGTGGTTATTCTTTTCTAAATCAAAATAATTCTTCGGGATTATTAAAAACAAATAAGACAAGTGGATTTAATTACGGGTTATCTATTAGGTTTAATTTATTTAATGGAACAAAAGACCGCATACAATTGCAAAATTTGAAAATTGACCAACAAAATTCTCAACTTCTAACAAAACAAATGCAACAAACAATTGAAGCGGGCCTTTATAATAATTATATTGCTTATCAATCTGTTTCGCAACAATATCAATTGCAAGAAGAAAAAATTAAAATCGCTCAAAATAATATGAATATTGCCCAAAGGCAGTATGAACTTGGCCAGATTAATGGATTTGATTTCAGGCAAATGCAACTAAATTATATTCAAGCTCAAACTCAATTACTTGATTTAAGATATGTGCTTAAAACATTAGAAATTAATATCCTTCAAATGTCAGGAACATTGATGAATAATGTGCTTTAAAAGTTAATAAATTGGTATATTTTTAGAAAACATTTCACTTATTATATTTTCCATAGAATACATTCCCTTAGGCTGATTTATCAGCCACTTAGCACAAAATATTGCACCTTGTCCGAAAGCAGCTCTGGTAATGCTTTCGTGCCTTAAACGTATTGTCTGGTAAGGAAGTCCAAAAATTACTTCATGATTTCCAACGATTCCGCCAACTCGTATTGAATTAACATGTTTTTCTCGATTTAGATGAAGTAAGTCTGCAATTTTTAAAGCTGTTCCCGATACCTCAGGCTTTGAACGGAAATGTTCCTCGACAATTTCAATATCAGCGTGTGGTGCAATTTTTTGGAGAATTTGAGAAGCAACAAGTAAAAAATTTATGCCAAGTGTTATATTTGGTGAATATATTACAGCTGTTTTATTTTTTAAAGAGCATAATGTTTTGAAATCTTCTTCTTCATATTTTGAAATTGCTGAAATAATTTTAATTCCTGAATTAGCAGCATTTGCATAATAATTCACCGCTGTTGAATGAGCAAAATCAACGATAATATCGACAGGATTATTGATGTAGAAATTCTCATCAAGATTCTGTATTGTCTGAATAACACCCTTATCGTATTCGAACCCCAATAAACGGCTTGCATATTTTTCAATGTCCTTATTGGTTTTTCTAAATACCCATTTAACCTCGAAATCTGGGTCATTTAAAAATTCTTTCACAACAAGCCTGCCCGTTTTGCCAAATCCAAAACAACCGATAGTAATTTTTTCCTCCATTTTTACCTCTATAAGTTTTTTATGATATTTATAACAAAAAATTTTTTTTAAAAAAACAATTTAATAAAAAATTTTAATATAACAATAATTATTTTGAAAAAAATAGCATTTTCATTTAAATAATTTCATTTAATAAATTAATAATTTTTTTTTTGTATTTTAGCATTATTAATTTTTAGGAAATAGTGTATTATGAAACATTTTTATTTTATTGTAGTTGTTTTTCTGTATTCTTCTGCAATGTTGTTTTGTCAGGATTTTAATAATTTAAATAATATTCAAGCAAATTCAACAAATTTAAATTCAGAGGGTTATTTTAAATATTTGGGTTCGGATGGCAAACCTCTTTTCCAGAGCGGTACAATTTATATCAAATTAAAAAGCACAAGCTCAATTAATCTGAGTGAATTCGATAAGCACACTCAGAAATCATACTCTAAATCATTTGGAATAAAAAACCTCGACCGAATGTCAAAAAAATACAGTATCAATAAAATTGAGCAAGCTTTTGTTCCTTCAAAGGTTTCGTCAAAGAAAATTTCACAGGATAAAATCCAGGCAAGCTCTAATTTATATGGAATCAATAGAATTTATACAATAACATTTGATAAAAGCATTGACCCTTTGAAATTAGCTGCGGAATTCTCTATTTTGCCCGAAGTAGAATATGCTGAACCTGTACCCATATATTATGAATGCGAAATACCTAATGATACTCGATATTCTGAGTGCCAGCATCTTGTTCAAATGAAATGTCCACAAGCATGGGATATTCACAAAGGCGAGGATAATCCTGTTATAGTTGGGATTTGTGATAGTGGTGTTGATTGGACACATCCTGATTTGATTCAAAATTTATATCAGAATCTTGGAGAGGATGCTGATGGCGATGGCCAGGTTATCGAGTATGTCGATGGACAATGGCAATTTGATTCAGGAGATATAAATGGGATTGATGATGATGGTGATGGGTATGTGGATGATTTTATCGGCTGGAATTTCTATCCTGATGATGGTTCTCCTGTTAATAATCCCTGGGCATCAACTGCAAATCAACACGGCACACACGTTGCGGGAATTTCTGCGGGAGTGACCAACAATAATCTTGGCATAGCAAGTATATCTTGGAATGTTAAATTCCTTCCAACAAAGCACGGAAGTAATGCTGGGCTTGCTTATATTTATAACGGTTTCGATGGTATCAAGTATCTTGCAGAAATGGGCGCTTCTGTTATTAATTGCAGTTGGGGTGGGGGTGGATATTCTCAAGCAGGACAGGATATAATTAATTACGCTTTTTCTCTTGGTGCAGTTGTTGTGGCAGCAGCAGGCAACAATAATTCGGGTGCTTTGTTTTATCCCGCCGCTTATAAAAACGTAATATCGGTTTCTTCGGTTGCTTCAACTGATAAAAAAGCATACTATTCGAATTATGGTTATTATGTCGATATTGCTGCCCCTGGCGGTGATGCTTATGTTGATGGTGGTATTTTGTCAACTATTCCCGGAAATAGCTATGCAAAATTTCAGGGTACATCAATGGCATCTCCACAAATTACAGGTATGTTTGCTTTGCTTAAATCTTATTTACCTAATGTCAGCAATCAATCCCTCATACGCCGTATGCTTGGAAATACTGATAGGATTGATTCCATTAATCCATCCTATACTGGCCAATTGGGTTATGGTAGAGTTAATGCCTATAAGACTTTATTGCAAGATTTTACGGGTAAATTTCCTTTGAAACTTGATTTACGGTCAACTCAATCTCAAAAAGTGGGGGACACTTATAATATTGGTTTTGAAATATTTAATTATTCAATGGATGGAGCAAATCAAGTCCTATTTACAATTTCGACATCTGATCCAAATGTGCAAATTATTAATAATCAATTTATTAATTCTGTTTCAGCCGAAGGTACCACTTTTACAAATTTAAATGCATCATTAAAGATAGTAAATAATATCAATTCAAATGCTACAATTCATTTGCATCTTCAAGGAATTGATAACGAAATTGTAGCTGGAAAGGATTTTGATTTTACAATTTATCTCGGTAATCACGGAATTTTTGTATATGAAGTATATTCAAATGGTCCCACAACAAGTGGTTCATTTATAAGAGATTATTTAAATACAAATAGTTATCAAAATGTTGTATATTCTAATGTACTTCCCAAAAATTTAATCGGCTATGATGTTATTTTTCTTTCAAATGGCAATGGGAATTCCTATGATTTCTCATATTTTGACAATACAATGGCAACAATGACCAAAAATTTCCTAAAGAGTGGGGGAAGGGTTTATCTTGAAAGTGCCGAAGCTTTAGGTTATGAACAAGTTTCAGATATTGAATTACTTAATTTATTTGGTTTATCTTCAGCAGATGATGGATTGCCTTCACATACCTTTGGAGGTTTGGTTGGTGGTGCTGGCTCAGTTGCCGAAAATATGATATTTCCATCAACTTCTCAAAGTTATCGTGGATGGGAAGATAGATTTTCTCCATCTACAGGAAAAATTGTCTTCAATGAAAATAATTATGGTATTGTCTCTGTTCAAAATTCTGGGTCATATAATCAGAAGACTATTGTGTTCTCTTATGCAATGTCAAAATTAAACGATCAAGCTCCGCCAAGTACTCGCAATAACTTATTGCAAAATATAATGAATTTCTTTGAAATTTATAATCAACCACCTGATAAAGTAGTACTTTCAACACCTTTAAACAATTCATTTTATAATCCTTATGAAAATGTATCATTTTCTTGGCAGCCATCCTTAAGAGCGTGGGATTATACAATTCAAATTTCAAAAAATTCTGATTTCACCCAAATTATTTATTCTCTTACGCAAAATAATACATCCCTAACATTGACCAATACTGTATTTGAACCTTCAACTACATATTATTGGAGAGTAAAATCTTCAAATAATTTAGGCGATGGG
>DAOTPH010000119.1:0-6067 GCA_035451765.1 Bacteroidota bacterium
TAAGAATTTCTAAAACATCGTTATTAAACACTTTATTTCTATATTCTTTAAGCATTGCTATTAATTTCAGCCTTTTTATTCGTAAGTGGAATATTTAAATTTCAAAAATAATAAAAGCAATGGGATCTATTATTATTTTATGATCTATATATTCCGCGTTCTGATTTTTGGATAAAATCTATAATATATTGGACATTTGGGCTTGGTGTATGATCTTCAAGATATTTTTTTATGCCATCAGTATTATTATAACCCGAATTGAAAATGAATTTATAGAAATTGCTTATCTCATTAATTTCTTCATTAGTAAATCCGCGCCTCCTTAAGCCTATCAAATTTACTCCTTTGAAACCTACATCAGGTGAGGAAACAATCGAAAAAGGAGGAACATCTTTTACAATTTTTGTATCAGCACCGACAAATGAATATTTGCCGACGGTGCAAAACTGATGGACTTTAACATAAGCACCAAGATTTGCCCAATCTTCAATATGAACGTGTCCTGCTATTTGTGAAACATTTGCAAAAACGATATTATCTCCAAGCTTGCAATCGTGAGCTATATGGCAAAATTCCATAATAAGATTATTATTTCCAATTACGGTTTTACCTGTGGCTTCTGTTCCTCGATTTATTGCTGTATATTCGCGAATCGTATTATTATCGCCAATTTCGACATAAGTTATCGTATCCTTAAATTTTAAATCCTGAGGTTCGGTTGCAATAACAACATAAGGATATATCTTATTATTTTCCCCTATTCGAGCATAATTATGTATATAAACTGATGACATAATTTCAGTATTATCGCCAATTTCGACATCGTTATCAATAATTGAAAAAGGACCTATTTTGACATTGACTCCCAATTTTGCGTTGGGAGAAACAATTGCAGTCGGATGTATAAATACTTCATTCATAATATCTTACCTATCTACTATAGTACATTGGAATTCAGCTTCTGCTGCGATTTTGCCATCGACATAAGCAAGAGCTTTAAAGAAATACATATTTAATTTATGGTTTACTATTTTCACGTCAAGAACAAGTTGGTCACCAGGAACAACCGATTTCCGAAATTTTGCATTATTTATTCCAATAAACAGGGCTAATTTAGAATATGGATTATCTAATTTATGGAATAATAAAGCGCCACCCGCCTGTGCCATTGACTCAATTAACAGCACCCCTGGCATAACGGGACGATTTGGAAAATGCCCTTGGAAAAATTCTTCATTAATTGTTAAGTTTTTTAATGCAATTATTCTATCGTTTTGTTGGTCATATTCTAATATTCTATCAATCAAAAGAAAGGGATAGCGGTGTGGCATAATATCAAGTACGCCTTCTATTGAAATTGTGCTTGGAGTAGTCCGTTGTGGTTTGATTTTATCTAGCTTCTTTTTTTCCAAATATGCTTTGCGTAGCATTTTACTAAATTCATAATTGCTTGCGTGTCCTGGCCTTGCTGCCAGAATTTGTCCCTTGATTGGAACGCCAACGAGTGTCAAATCGCCAATCATATCCAGCACTTTATGTCGAGCAGGTTCATTTGGAAAACGTAATGGTGAATCATTTAAATAACCATTTTTGCCTACAAAAGGTACCTCGGGTAAATTGAGCATTTTGGCAAGATTTTGCAATTCTCCTTCCTCTACCTCTTTATCAACAATTACGAGCGCTGATTGTAAGCTCCCGCCACGAATCAACCCTTGTTGATATAGAATTTCCACTTCATTTAGGAAGCAGAATGTTCGAGCTGGTGCAAACTCTGTTATAAATTCTTTATCTAAATCAAATAAACCTGAATGCTGGCTGCCAAGCGCGGGATTGAAATAATCAATCATAACAGTAATTCGATAGTCGTTTAATGGCAATCCTACAATTTCAACCTGATTTTTTTCATTTTTATAATCGAATGTTTCTTCTATTGAGAAATATTCACGCTCAGCGTCCTGCTCTTCAATGCCAGCTTCAAGTAAGGCATTGACATAATCAATAGAACTCCCATCGAACACAGGTGGTTCATTTGCTGAAAGCTCGATTATACAATTATCAATACGTAATCCTGCAAGAGCAGCAAGTACGTGTTCTACTGTATGGACTTCTACATTGCCAATACCAAGAGTAGTACCTCGCGATAAATCAACAACATAATCGACAAGGGCAGGAATTTCGATTTTTTCTGCAAGATCAGACCGAATAAAGCTATATCCATGATTAGGTGGAGCTGGATGAAATGTAATTGTAGAGTGATTGCCTGTATGAAGCCCTATACCTGTAAGAGAAGTAGATTTCTGTATTGTTCTTTGTTTTTCCATTGAAAATAATATAATTTGCAAAATTATGAAAAAAAAGGCAAATTAAGGTTTTTACAATAGTAAATTGTAAATTTAAAAAATATCATTAAATTAGTATTATTTAAAAAAATATATGCAGTATATTAACAGTCAACTTGTCAATGAATTCTTTCGTGGCTTCCATATTCAGAGATGGAACGACCGCGTGAGGCCTATGGATCTAATTGAAATTGATAAGCATAGTCATAAGATGTTAATTGCTTTTATTATTGCAAAATATGAAGAAGAAAGAGGCAATGTAATTGATTGGAATAAGATAATTAATGATGGTATTTATGAATTGCTCAGGCGAATTGTCATTTCTGATATTAAGTCTCCAATTTATCAAGAAATTAGAAAAAATAAAGAAGTATTCCAAAAGCTAAATGAATATATTTTCTTCACACTTGAACCAATTCTTAATAATTTGCAAATTAAAGACGAATTCAAATTATTTCTTTTTGAGCAAAAAGACCTATCGGATTTGAATTTTCGAGTTATGGAGGCTGCGCATATATACGCATCACTTTGGGAATTCCAAATTATTGAAACAGCAAATCCAAAAAATTACCAAAATGAAAAAATCCTTACAGATCTTAATAATCGCATTTCTCCATATCAAGATTTAGCAGGAATTGATAAGCTATTGAATCATCATACTATTAAGAATTTTGTTGATTTATTTGGTTCCTTACGGTTTCAGGTCCGTTGGGCGCAAATTCCACGTTTGCCGAAAACATCTGTGCTTGGTCATTCCTTGCTTGTGGCAATTTTGTCATTTTTGTTCGCACGAGAAAACAATGCATCACCAAAGCGATTGTATAATGCTTTTTGGGGCGGGCTATTCCACGATTTGCCTGAAGCAGCAACACGCGATATTATTTCACCTGTTAAAACTTCATCGGCTGAACTTGATAATTTGATAAAATCAATCGAAACTGATCTTGCTGAAAATGAAATTTATCCATTGCTGGAGCCTTCGTGGGTCGATGAAATTAAATATTTAGTAGAAAATGAATTTGCTAATAAAATTATAAATAATTTAAATCAAATTGAATTTATATCGAGTACAGAAGAAATGAATTCAAAATATAATTACGATAGCCTCTCACCTTATGATGGACAGCTCATTCGCGCTGCTGATAGACTTGCAGCATTTTTAGAAGCATACCATTCCTGCAATGTTGGTATAAGTCCTGAGGAACTAAAGATTGCAGGTAAAAAAATAAAAGAAGAGAATATTGATAAAGTATTTGGCAATGTCATTTTGCGCGAGATTTATTCAAGTTATTAATCTATAAATATTTATGAATAAATCTTTATAATATCATCAATTGATTTAATTTCATTTGCGATAGCTGTCAAAGTATCCTCGCTATCAGATTCTAATACTAATTTGCAATATAAATTTGACTTTTCCAGACGAAAATCAAAATTTGTAATTAATATATTATTATACTTCATAATTGCAGACTCAATATCTTTAATGATCATTATATCATCTTTTGCAACAAATTCAATTTGTTTAGTCTTGGAATCAATTGCAAGCGAAGGCAAAATTTGGAGTACTTCATCTTCCTTATTCATTTTACTTAAAGAACCTGAAGAATCTTGCGTAAATTTTCCATTTTCTTTTGAAGTTTGAACATCTTCATAGCTTGTAGGTTTTCTCTTCAATGCCTTATGAGTATTAGGCAAAAATTCTGAAATATAATTAATAAATGCATCAAGGTCAATTTTATCTTCTGCAATCGCTATATAGAAATCAGTAGTAGTTGTATAATTATTTAAAGAAAAATTGCTATTCAGAAAAGCTTCTAACTGATTATCATCAATTCGTTTCTTATATTTGCGCAGTGTTTCTTTCCATTTAAGTATACCTGCTTGTTTTTTCTGCTTCCTTTCCTCTTTCAAAAATTTAGAGATTTCATTTCTTGCACGGCTTGTTACAACATAATTGAGCCATTCCTCTGTTGGTTTAATATTATTTGATGTAATAATTTCAACTTGGTCGCCATTTTTCAGATGATAATCGATTTCTGTAATTTTCCCATTCACCTTTGCTGCAACAAAATGATTACCAATATCTGTATGAATTGTATAAGCAAAGTCGAGTGGAGTGGAATTTACTGGTAAGGTAATGAAATCATTCATCGGTGTATAAACATATATTTCATCAGCAAAAAGATTTGCGCGCACCTCATCAAGGAGTACTTGACTATCTTCATTTTCAGGATTTTCAAAAATTTCTCTAACAATTGAAAGCCAACGTTGAATTTGGTCTGCTTCAAGAATTGAGGATTTGTCTAAAGACGGTTTGTAACGAAAGTGCGCTGCAACACCACGCTCAGAATATTCATGCATTTTTCTTGTGCGAATTTGTATCTCAACAATTCGCTTGTCCAATCCATTAACAGCGACATGAATTGATTGATAGCCATTCTTTTTTGGTGTAGAGATGTAATCTTTAAATGTATCACAAACAGGTGGGTAAATGCTTGCTGTCAATCCATATACATAAAAGCACATATTAGGATCATCTGTGTCTAGAATAATTCGAATTGCAAACAAATCAAACAATTCATCAATATTTTTCTGACGTAATAGCATTTTGTTATATATTGAATAAATGTGCTTTGCTCTGCCTGTTATTTCAAATTTAATATTATTTCTCTTTAGGAATTCATCTTTACTCAATTTTTCTTTTAATGGTTGGATGAACCTTTCTATATATTTTTCTCGCTCTTCATAGCTTGTTTGTAAATAATTATCAATTTCAGCATATTCTTTTGGATGTAATACTGCAAAAGATAAATCATCTAATTCCCATTTTAAGTTTCTAATGCCCAGACGATTAGCAAATGGTGTATATATTTCTAAAGTTTCACGAGCAAGTCTAATTTGCTCGCGCTCGGGCAAATATTTTACATTGCGCATATTTTCCAGTACATCAGCAAGTTTGATAAGAATTATGCGGAAATCACCAGCGAGCGCAATCAAAAATTTTCTATAATTTTCAATTTGAGCGGGTTCGTTTAATGAGTCAATATCTACATCGCGAATTTTATGCAAGCCATCAACAATTTCATATACTGCATCCCCAAAGTCCATTTTAAAAAAGTTGATATCGTATTTATCATCTTGTTCCCATATATCGTGCAATAATGCTGCTATCACAGATTCTTCATCAAGTGGTAATTCCCTTGCAACAATAAGGGCAACAGACAAAGGATGTGTATATGCTGGCATCCCATTTATTGCTATGCTATTTTTTTGGGCATCATATAATATCTCAAATGCTCTTCGGATTTTCCGTGCATCAAATCTCTTGATATTTGATTTACATTCATTTAGCAATACATCCAAATCCTCCTGCATATTAAGCCCTCGAATTGTATTGGATATATTTTTTTTATAAAATAGATTTGAATTTAAATTTGCCATTTTTTAATCATTTTAAATATTAATTAATTTATTATCACCCATTAATGCCAATTGACCACACGCTGCTTCTATATCGCTCCCGTAAGTTTTACGGATTAATACAGGTATATTTTCATTTCTTAATTTTTGAGCAAATTTCTCAATTTTTTCTTTATTTGCTGGTTTTAATGACAAAATGTCATTATTATTCTGTATTGCAAAGCTTATATCGTTAAATTTAATTATATTTATTCGCGATGGCACCCTTCGAGCAATATGTGCCAATGCCTTTAAATCTTCATCTG
>DAOTPH010000120.1:0-5928 GCA_035451765.1 Bacteroidota bacterium
AGTTGGTGCTGTTGATTATATAAAAATTCCATTTAATAGCAAAGAATTGCTCACTCGAATCAAAACACAGATTGACTTAAATTTATCTAAAGATCAGATTGCCCAAAAAATCGACCAAATCTCAAAAATGAATGAAAAATTAGAAGAAACAAAGCAAGATATTGAACGATATTATAGATTATTAAATAATGAAATAATTATTGCTGCTGATTATATTTATAGTTTGCTTCCAAATAAAATTCAAAATGATATAATCGAGACAGATTGGGTATTTTTACCTTCCCAAAAATTGGGTGGCGATTCTTTTGGTTATAACTGGCTCGATGAAGATAATTTTGCTATATATTTTTTGGATGTTTCAGGTCACGGAGTTGCATCTGCTTTGCAATCAGTAAGTGTTCTAAATATGTTACGATTTCGCACTCTTCCTGATATTGATTTCCACTCTCCTGAAAAAGTTTTTGACGAATTAAATAAAGCTTTTCCAATCCAAAAACATAATTTCCTGTTTTTTACAATTTTTTATGCTGTATTTAATAAGAAAACAAGGCAATTAAAATATTCAGGCGCAGGGAGTCCTCCTGTATTTCTTACCTCTGGAAATCAAGCATTAGCCATATTAGAATCGCAAAATATACTTATTGGCACTGATGAGAAAGCAAAATTCGTCTCTGAACAAATATATGTTCCATCACATTCCACCCTTTATATTTATTCTGATGGTATAACTGATCCAGGCACCTTTGATTTGCAATATTGGAACGAAGAAAAATTGCTTGATTTCTTATTGAAAAATGCCGACAATAAGAATTTGATGGATTATTTAATCAATTATTTAAAAAATTTGAGCAAAGATAGTACCCTCAAAGATGATATTTCTATTCTAAAGGTAAAATTCAATTGAACAATAAAAAATTTTTTGATTTAATTCATCAAGATTCTCAAAGCTCAGCAAGAGCGGGTATCATTCATACTCAACATAGTGATATCGAAACACCAGTTTTTATGCCCGTTGGAACACAAGGTACTGTCAAAGCAATCGAGCAAAGGGAACTCGAAGAAATTGGCGCTCAAATACTTCTCTCAAATACTTATCACTTATATCTTCGGCCGGGGTCAGATGTTTTGCAGGCATTTGGAGGATTGCATAAGTTTATGAATTGGCATCGTCCGATACTTACTGATAGTGGGGGATACCAAGTTTTTTCTTTGACTCAACTGCGAAAATTGAAACCCGAAGGTGTTATTTTCCATTCCCATATCGATGGTAGTGAACATATTTTTACTCCCGAAAAAGTTGTGGAAATCCAACGTCTTATTGGTAGCGACATAATGATGGTGCTGGATGAATGCACACCATATCCCGCTGATGAGGAATATATAAAGCAATCCAATGAAATTTCTCTCAATTGGGCAAAAAGATCTCGATTTGCTTTTGAGTATTCTTCACCTCTTTATAATCATCAACAATTTCAATTCGGAATCTGCCAAGGTGGAATTTTCCCATATTATAGAAAAGAATATATAAAAAAAATCACTGACATAGATTTTGATGGATTTGCAATTGGTGGGGTATCCGTGGGAGAACCAAAAGACAAAATGTATGAAATTGCAGGTTTATCTGCCTCATTGCTTCCTGCGGATAAACCACGATATTTGATGGGAGTGGGAATGCCTGAAGATATTTTGGAAGCGATTTCTATGGGAATTGATATGTTCGATTGTGTGATTCCAACCCGCAATGCAAGAAATGCTCAATTATTTACTACACGTGGCAAAATTAATATTCGCAACGCTAAATATAGATTTTCCAAAGAGTTAATTGATGAAAATATCCAATGCTATGCAAGTCAAAACTTTACATTGGGGTATCTTCGTCATTTATTTATTAGTAATGAAATTCTGGGTTTGCAGCTAGCATCGTTTCATAATGTTGCATTTTTTCTCTGGATGGTCAATACTGCTCGAGAAAAAATATTAAATAATGAATTTAATAATTGGAAAAATGATTTTCTTTATTATTATCAAAATAATTCTTAATTTTGTATATTAATTATAAAGAGGAAATTAAATATGCTTTTTGATTTGCAAACTGTATATGCAATGGCACCACCACAAAGTGGATCTCAACCGCAAGGAGGTGGCGGTGGCGCGTTGATAACTACTCTAATAATGTTCCTTGCCATTATTCTTATATTTTATTTCTTTATGATTCGTCCACAACAAAAGAAGCAAAAGGAACATGCTCAAATGCTCCAATCATTAAAGAAAGGAGATAGAGTTATCACAACAGCGGGTATCCACGGTACAATTGTCGAAATTGATGATAAAACATTTGTTCTCCAAGTAAGTGATAATACAAAAATTACTTTTGACCGACAGGCTATAGCAGGCAAATTACAATAATTAGCCAGTAATTTGCCTTTAAATTAAAAAATGTGTTCTGCACATTTTTTTTATTTATAGAAAATATTAAATAGAAATTACAAGAATGACAGATTTGTCATTCTTAATTTTTTTGAGGATATTATGAATACAATAGAAGAAGCCATTGAAGATTTAAAAAATGGCAAAATGGTCATCGTAATGGATGATGAAGATAGAGAAAATGAAGGCGATTTGATTGCTGCAGGTGAATTTTGTACCTCAGAAACAATCAATTTTATGGCAACAAAAGCTCGTGGCTTGATATGCGTTTCGATAACTGAGGACCGTGCTATCGAGCTTGAGCTTGAGTCAATGGTTGAGTCAAATTCTGCTCGTCATGGCACTCATTTCACTGTTTCTGTAGATTATGCTAATGGCACATCTTCTGGAATTTCAGCTTATGACCGTGCTGCAACAGTTAGAGCTTTAGCAGATCCCAATACTAAACCTAGCGATTTGCTTCGCCCAGGCCATATTTTCCCACTTATTGCTCGACGTGGTGGTGTACTTCGTCGTGCTGGCCATACTGAAGGCTCAGTTGATATTATGCGGATTGCAGGCCTTAAACAAGTTGGAGTGCTTTGTGAAATTATGAATGAAGATGGTACAATGGCTCGCCGGGATGATTTGGAAAAATTTGCCGAAAAATACAACTTTAAAATTTTTACTATCAAAGATTTAATTGCATATAGGTTTAGAAATGAAATACTAGTTGAGAAAATAGTAACTGTAAATTTGCCTACGAAATATGGAGATTTCCAAATCTCAGTTTTTAGAAATAAAATTGATGGCACAGAACATCAAGCAATTACTAAAGGTGAGTGGAAAAAAGATGAGCCTGTGCTTGTGCGTATGCATTCAGAATGCTTGACAGGGGATACATTTGGCTCCCTCAGATGCGATTGTGGAGATCAGCTTCATCGCGCAATGGAAATGATCGCCGATGAAGGCAAAGGTGTTGTCGTTTATATGCGTCAAGAAGGGAGGGGAATTGGACTTGTTAATAAATTAAAAGCTTATCAATTGCAAGATGGTGGATTGGATACAGTTGAAGCAAATCTTGCGCTTGGATTTCCACCTGATGCTCGCGATTATGGTATCGGTGCTCAAATTCTCGTTTCCCTTGGTGTTCGCAAGATGAGATTATTGACAAATAATCCAAAAAAACGAGTTGGATTGGAAAGCTATGGGTTGGAAGTAAGTGAACTTGTCCCAATCGAAGTTTCACCAAATCCAATAAATTATAAATATTTAAAAACAAAACGAGATAAACTCGGTCATTTTTTACATAATTTAGATATAGAATAAGGAGGAATTATGGCTGAAACATTATATCTAACAAAACAGAGACAACAAGAGTTAGAAGATGAATTGCAATATTTAACTACTGTCAGAAGGCGTGAAGTTGCTCAAAAAATTGCTGAAGCACGCTCCCACGGCGATTTGAGTGAAAATGCAGATTATGATGCTGCAAAGGAAGAACAAGGGCTGCTTGAATTAAAAATTTCAAAAATAGGGGAGATTCTTGCCAATGCTCAAATCATTAATGCCGATCAATTCTCTTATGATAAAGTGCATATATTGTCAAAAGTACAGATAAAAAACCTTGATACTTCTGATGTCTTTGAATATGATATGGTTTCCCCCGAAGAATCAGATTTTGAGAAAAATAAAATTTCTGTTACTTCTCTTGTTGGTAAAGCTTTGATGGGTAAATCAGTAGGAGATAAAGTTCAAATTAAAGTACCAGCGGGTATTCTCAATTATGAAATTTTAAATATTTCAAAAATCGATTGATGCGTAAATGAATTTTTCAATTGAATTTATTGAAAAATTAAAAGATGCCCTAAATGGTGAGTTACCAGGTAAATCGGCTCATCGTCAAATGAATCCTTTGCATCTGAATCCAAATTTTAAAAAATTTGTGCCTGATAATGAAACACATAAAACGGCTGTCTTGGTCCTTTTGTTTCCGAATGCGGATAATGAATTGTGTACACTTTTTACTTTACGAAGCGACACTTTGACAAATCATAGTGGGGAAATAAGTTTTCCTGGTGGTCATTTGGAGGGGAATGAAAATTTTGTGGATGCAGCATTGCGTGAAACTTTTGAGGAAGTAGGAATTCCTTCAGAGAATATTAATGTTATAGGTATGCTTTCACCATTTTATGCTTTGCCGTCGGATTCTTGTATCCAACCTATTGTAGCATATACTAACTATTTGGATAATTTAAAATTAAATCCCGATGAAGTTCAGGAAGCTATAATTGTTCCAATTGAGGATTTACTTAATCCTGATAATTTAGATAATAAAGTAATTGAGAAAAATGGAAGAACTATTCAAATTCCATATTGGAAAATTCATCCTGAAAGACCTCTATGGGGCGCTACTGCTATGATAATGAATGAATTACTAACCATTATTAAAAATATTTTCAGTACTTCAGATATTATTAAATAATTTTTTATTTAGATTTTTTAATAAAAAATACAATCCTAATTTCTTATGTTTCTTATATATTAGAAATACTAGTATTACAATAAATCAGAAGTGCAATATGGGCATTTCTTTGCATTAATTGGTATTTCCATTTTGCAATAAGGACATTCTTTTGTTGTTTGTATTGGAGCTGGTACTGTTTCGGGTGTTTTTAACTTATTGATTGATTTGACAAAGAGAAAGATAACAATACTAATTATCAGAAAGATTATAACTTGATTGATAAAATAACCATAATTTATTGTAACTGCTCCTGCTGCTTTTGCTTCGGCAAGAGATGAATAATGATCACCCTTTAACACAATAAAGAGATTGGAAAAATCTACGTTTCCAAGAAGTAATCCAATTGGAGGCATTATAATATCTGCAATTAAGGAATTAACAATTGATACAAATGCAGCTCCAATAATTATACCGACTGCCATATCAATTACATTACCCCTTGCGATAAATTTTTTAAATTCATTAAGCATATTATTTCTTTTATTAGTAAAAAAAAGCCACCAGAAACTCTGGTGGCTTTTTTAAATTTTATTATTTCATAATAACAATTTCTCTAGCATATACATTGCCACGTATGTTGATTGTCACAAAGTATGTTCCCGTCGCTAGATTGCTCACATTGTATCTGAAATTGTTTATGCCTTCTGTGATTGATTCATTCGCCGCTAACACCACTCGTCCCGTCATATCGCTTATGGCTATTTCTGCTTGTCCCTCGTTCTCTCCCACAAATGCTATCTTTAATTCATTCCCTACTGGGTTAGGCATCACTTGTAGTCCTATTTTCCCTCCATTACTTATCCCCGTTATGCCTCCCTTAGGCTCCACTTGCACTTGACATGCGTTCGAACTCGATGACCCGCATATGTTAGTTGCCTCGCATCTGTAAAATCCTGAATTGTTCGCCGGCGTCACATTCTCTATTACTAATGTTGTCGTCGTCTGACCCTCTAACGCCATATCATTTAAATACCATTGATATGTCATTGGTTCTG
>DAOTPH010000121.1:0-2104 GCA_035451765.1 Bacteroidota bacterium
AGCTTTAAGTTTAGATTCAATAAAGTTAAGATGGGGTATATAATTAGAATAATTTTGATTTTTCTTTTGTAATAAAGTTTTCTGCTAATTTACAATATTCTAATGATTTATCTATATAGATAAATTTTCGATTCGTCTTTAATGCTACAACAGCGACAGTGCCACTTCCTCCAAAAGGATCCATTACAATATTATCTTGATAAGAATAGAATTTTATTAATCGATAAACTAATTTTTCAGGAAACGGAACTGGATGTCCTTTGGGTTGTGTTTGTGGTTTTATATCCCATAAAGAATTAGATGCTTCGATAAATTCTTCTTTTGTTATATCAATTTTATTTATATCCCCTTCAAGCTTTCTTGTTTCCTTTGAAAAAACAAGAATAAATTCATAAGGTTGAATGACATAAGGATTGCTTGGGCTTTTCCAACTTCCCCAGGCAGTGCGTTTTGAAATAGATTGCTTATACCAAATAATATCACCTCTCATAATAAATCCTAAATTCCGCATTTGATTTACAACATCGACAAATAAAGGTTGGTATTCACCATCTGTGCTTACACCCGGAACATTTATACAAATTCTTCCACCTTTTACTAAAACTCTATAACATTCACGCCAAGTATTTTCCAAAAACTGCAAATATTCATTATAGGGTATTAAATCATTATGATTATCATAAGGAATTCCAACATTATAGGGTGGTGAAGTTATAATTAGATGTACAAAATCTTCAGGCATATTTTTCATAACATTAATGCAATCGCCGTGGATAACACTATTAATCAAGTTATCTTTATCTATATATGGAACTTCATTTTCTTCTATTATTCTATCAATTTCAATTTCTTCCATTTTTAATTTATTAGATTAATAACAAAATTATAAAAAATATAGATTATAATAAGAGTTCAAAATTTTGAACCTTCAAATATGTGCCAATAGCATCCTTGCCTTTGAGATGAACATACAACTAAAATCGCAGGTTCAATATATTAATGTCTTATTTCAGAATTAGCTTCAATTGACTGTTGCTCGGGGATTGATGGTTGCTCTTTCTTTTTTAAAATAAGGGATAATACAATAGAAATTGTTAATAGTGAGACTATAACAATCAAAGATAGTTCTGTCGAAACTTCAATTACATCAGATAGCACCATTTTTACACCAACAAATGCTAAAATAATAGAAACGCCATATTTTAAATATGTGAATATATCTACAATCCCTGCAAGCGCAAAATATAATGCTCGCAAGCCAAGAATGGCAAAAATGTTGGAAGTAATAGCGATAAATGGCTCACTCGATATTGCAAGCACAGCGGGAATAGAATCTACCGCAAAAATTAAATCAGATGATTCAATTAATAAAAAAGTTAGAAAAAGTGGTGTTATAAAAAGTTTTTTATTTTGTCTAACAAAAAACTTTTTCCCCTCGTAATCGGTAATTAAATTAAATCGTTTTTTAAAAAATTTTATTAATATATTATTTTCTGTATCAATCGTTTCGTCTTTTCCAAATGCCATTTTATAAGCAGCATAAAACAGGAATAGACCGAATATATAAATAATGGGGTGAAATAAATGGATAAGCGCAACACCCGCAAGAATGAAAAGCACACGCATAACAATTGCGGTCAATATTCCCCATTGCAAAACGTGTGGTTGATTTTCGGGCTTAATACCCATTACTGTGAATATCATTAAAAATACAAATAGATTATCCACAGATAATGATTTTTCAATAATATATGCTGAGAAAAATTGCATTCCTGCTTTATGATCCATATAAATGAATACAAAAACATTGAAAAGTAATGATACGCCTATCCAAATAGCAGACCAAATCAAGCTTGTTTTGACAGTGATTTTGCCTCTCCGATGATCTGTAACATAGAGGTCGATATATAGAAGAATTGTCACTATTACTGCAAATACAATCCAGAATATCATGGGATTTGTTATCATTTATATTTTTGATTTTAATTATTTGACGATTATAAGATTGATATTGATAATAAGAAGCAAATAAATTAATGTGTAATTTATGTAAGATATTTGCTCTTAATTATGTTTTTTCTTTTAATTTGCATTTTAATAAATT
>DAOTPH010000121.1:2114-5864 GCA_035451765.1 Bacteroidota bacterium
TCACAAAGGCCATCATCGAAAACCGGCCGATCGAAATTTTTAATAATGGAAAAAAGCAAATACGAAAGTATATATAATGAATATCAAAATTTAATTCAAAGAGAGATTGATGTTACATTAGCCAATAACCAGCCTATAAATATTTATGGACCCTTGCAGTATCTTCTCGAGGCAGGTGGAAAGCGTCTCCGCCCACTTTTAACAATGGCTTCTGTAAAATTAGTGGGAGGCTCGCCCATTGATGCACTAAAACCCGCCGTTGCAGTTGAATTGCTCCACAATTTTTCCTTAATTCACGATGATATTATGGATAATGCACCAATTCGGCGCAATAAGCAAACTATTCACACAAAATGGAATAATTCTATTGGAATTTTATCGGGCGATTTGCTCCTTGCAATTTCATTTAAAAAAGGAATAGAAGATTTTGATGAGCACATATCAAATTTAATTATGGAATCAATGATTAATGCTCTGCTTGAAATTTGCGAGGGCCAGGGTTATGATTTGGATTATGAGACCCGTCAGGATCTATCAATTGAGGATTATTTGAGGATGATTGATAAAAAAACTGCAAAACTCATCGAAAATGCAATGTTGATTGGAGGATACGTAGGCAAAGCAAACGAAAGTCAGTTAAATTTACTAAGACAAATTGGCAATAATATTGGCTTAGGATTCCAAATTCAAGATGATTTACTCGATTTATCTGCTGCTACGCCCAAATTTGGCAAAATGTGTGGACAGGATTTAAAAGAAGGCAAAAAAACTTATTTATTTTTTATCGCAAAAATGCAGATTACTGACAAATCAAGTCTTGAATTGTTAGATAAATTTTTAATTAATAAAGGATTATCTGAGGAGGATATACCTATAATGATAGAAATATTCCGTAATAACGGCGTTTTCGATATTGCAAAAAATATGATTAATGAATATTATAATAAAACACTTGATTTGCTTTCAAATTTCCCAGATAATGAAGGGAAGGAATTTTTGGAACAATTAATTAGGAATATTTTTGAAAGAGAATATTAGAGAAAGTGTAAAGTTTAAAGTGTAAAGTGTAAAGTTTAAAGTTTAAAGAGTAAAGTGTAAAATAAGAAATAATTTGGAATTTTAAATTTAATTAAATATGCAACAAATACAATCAAAAATATCAACTAAGTCTCAAGATTATAAAGATAATTACAGAAATACAAAGCAATTGCTGACTCAATTAAAGGAGCGAATAGAATTAGTAAAACAAGGCGGACCTGAATCGGCACGTAAACGTCATATCGAGCGAGGAAAATTGCTTCCCCGCGAAAGAGTTGAGCATTTGTTAGACCCTAATACACCATTTATTGAGCTTTCACAACTTGCTGCTTGGGATATGTATGAAAATCAAGCACCCGCAGCGGGAATAATCACAGGCATTGGTGTTGTCAAAGGTAGAGAGGTTTTGATTATTGCAAATGATGCCACTGTCAAAGGTGGGACGTATTTTCCAATGACAATAAAAAAGCATGTCCGCGCCCAAGAAATCGCTATTCAGAATCATTTGCCTTGCATTTATCTTGTGGATTCGGGTGGAATATTTTTGCCACACCAAGATGAAACATTTCCCGATAAGGATCATTTTGGGAAGATATTTTATAATCAAGCCGTAATGTCGGCAATGAATATCCCCCAAATTGCAGTAGTAATGGGTTCGTGTACAGCAGGCGGTGCTTATGTTCCCGCAATGAGTGACGAAGCAATTATGGTAAAAAATCAAGCTACAATTTTTATTGGCGGTCCTCCTCTTGTTAAAGCAGCCACAGGAGAAGATGTGACAGAAGAAGAATTAGGCGGTGCAGATGTACATACAAAAATCTCAGGCGTAGCAGACCATCTTGCTATGAATGATGAACACGCTTTGCAAATTGCTCGCAATATTGTAGAGAATCTTACTTTTGAAAATAAATATGACATTGGCAGAATTGAACCAGAAGAACCGTATTATGACCCAGATGAAATTTATGGAATTGTACCCAAAAATATACGCCAGCCATTCGATATGCACGAAATTATTGCGCGTATTACGGATGGAAGCAGGTTCCAGGAGTTTAAGCAAAATTATGGAACAACGCTAGTAACAGGTTTTGCTCGCATTATGGGTTATCCTGTTGGAATTTTAGCAAATAATGGTGTGCTATTTTCTGAATCAAGTTTAAAGGGAGCACATTTTATTGAAATGTGTTGTATTCGTAAAATTCCACTAGTATTTTTGCAAAATATTACAGGATTTATCGTTGGGAAAAAATATGAACATGGTGGAATTGCGAAAGATGGTGCCAAAATGGTTCATGCAGTTGCAAATGCACAAGTTCCAAAGTTTACTATTATTGTAGGTGGTTCTTATGGAGCGGGGAATTATGCAATGTGTGGCCGCGGTTATAATCCAAGATTATTATTTATGTATCCAAATGGAAAAATTTGTGTAATGGGTGGTGAGCAAGCAGCTGATGTTCTTGCAAGTGTCAAAATTAAACAGCTTGAACGACAGGGTGGTAAATTAAGCGAGGAAGAAATTAGCAATATTCGTCAGCCGATAATCGAACAATATGAAGCACAAGCCAGTCCTTATTATAGCACAGCACGATTGTGGGATGATGGAATAATCGACCCAGCAAAAACTCGAGAAATATTAGGGCTTTCTATTGCAATGTCGCTAAATACACCCATCCAGGACCATAAATTTGGTGTTTTCAGAATGTAAATGGAGAATATATTTAATTATGTCCAATAAGTAGAAAGCACTTCCTCAAAACCGTAGAAGCCCGTTCTATTGTAGATCCAGCGAGCAGCTTCAAGGGCACCTACTGCAAAGCCGCGGCGATTCTTTGCGATATGAGAAAGTTCGAGGGTTTCAAATTCTGAATCAAGAATAACTCTATGAATGCCAACCACTTCACCTGTTCTCAAAGATGAAATTGGTATTTTTTTCGGGTCGTGAATTGCCTCCTCAGGATTAGTTGTATAAGAATCATATCTGAACAGTTCTTTCAAAAATGTTTTTGCTATATTAATTGATGTGCCACTGGGGAAATCTTTTTTATGCTTATGGTGAATTTCTTCAATACCAATATCAAAAGTATCTATTCTTTTTATTAATATTGCAAGATGCTGGATAATATTTAAATACAGCTGAGTACCAATTGAAAAATTGCTTCCCCATACAGCTCCAATATTGTGCTTATCAATAATATTTCGCACTTCCTCGAATTTATCATACCAACCTGTTGTGCCTATTACGATGTTTTTTCTGTTTTCAGCTAATATTTTGATATTTTCAATAACTGATGCAGGAGTAGAAAAATCAATGGCAACATCAAAATTAAAGTCAGTAGCTTTCGAAATCGGGTTATCAATTTCAAAAATATTAGTTATTTGATAGCCTTTTTCGAGGGCAAGAGATTCAAGCTCTTTGCCCATATTACCATAACCGATGATAGCAATTCTTGGTAATTTATTTTCCATTATAACTTAGAAATTTATTTTCAAATATAAAAATACAAAATAAAATTGACGAAAAAAAATAAAATAATTAGTAAATTTTAAATGTTTGTTATTATAATTTTATTGATTTAATAAATTAGGAACATCTAAATCTATTTATATTATCTTGCAATGAAAAGACTTATAATTACAAATCGAGTTATTTACGTATTTATTAGAAAATTATTTTAATAATTATTCAAATTATTATGTCATTTTCGTAATTTT
>DAOTPH010000122.1:0-5840 GCA_035451765.1 Bacteroidota bacterium
AATAACTTAGTGCAAATTCAATACATATTTTTTAATTTTTCTTATAAAAAACAACTCCATAAAAGTCGATTTGCATTTTTAGCTCATTTTCAGTTATCGAATTATAATCAATAATATCTACAAAAAATGGTAAGTTGCTTTCTTCAAATCGACTTAATAAATTTCCCCGTTTATTAAACTTTGAATTATCACATTTTATTGCAATATCAATATCAGAAGCCTGTTTATTTGTACCCTTAGCTCTTGAACCGAAAATAATCGCTTCTGTAATTTCAGGATATGATGAAATAATTTCAATAATTGTATCGAGCTGTTTATCAGTTAACCCAAATTTCATTCTGTAGTAAACTTTAATGTAAAATCTTTGTCGAATTTTTCTGCCACTCGATAAAATTCATTAACAATGAAATCTACAGTATTTAACAAAATCGCATCATCATAAGTGTGCAAGTACTCATTTCTTTTATCAATTGCCTCCATCCAGATATCCCCGTCGTCTATATATTGTGCTAGAAATGCTTGCCTAATTGCATCTTTTGGGCTCCTCACCTCAAATCCATTTTCTAAGAGATAATCTCTCATCGTTTTCCATCCAAGTTCAAGAGTAAATTCAAACGCTTGAATAAGTGCCATCTGCTCTATCTCATTAAGTGTCTTTTTTTCTACAATCATTGACAATTTATGAAAAGCCTTATCGTAATTCTTGAATCGATATTTCCAGCGGGGTGTTTGATCCATAATTTAATTTCAATTTCAATAATTTACAAAAATAATTAATTCTTACAACATTTTTAAAATTAATCAACCTATATAATGAAATTTATTTCTTAATTTTGTATTTTTTAAAAGTTAACTTTTTGAAAATCAATAAAAGACATAATTCTTTGTTAAACACAAATGCGATGATTTCAAAGCCTATTATATTCAGACAAAAGACCCGTGCTTTGAAAATATGTAACTTTAAGCATTACATAACTGATGCACCTGTCTAAATCGCAACGAACTCCTTTAAATAGCAAAATAAAAAAATTATAAAACAACTTATCTATAAACAATTAATAAGGGAAAAATATGAAAAAAGATTTCCTATCCGTTCGTGATTTTACGAAGGAAGAAATTTTGCACACATTTGAAATAGCGCAGGATATGAAAAAGGATCCATTAAAATATTCGAAGTCCTTAACATTCAAAACATTAGCTTTAATATTTGAGAAACCATCTCTACGGACACGTACTTCATTTGATGTGGGAATACAGCAATTAGGGGGATTTTCTCTCTATTTATCACCAAACGAAATAAACCTTGGCAAAAGGGAAAGCGTTTATGATGTTGCAAAAAATTTAGAGCGTATGGTGCAAGGCATTATGATACGCACATTTGCACATTCAATCGTAGAAGATATGGCTAAATTTGCAAAGATCCCTGTAATAAATGGATTAACAGATTATTCTCACCCTTGCCAAGCAATGGCTGATTATTTAACAATCTTAGAAGTAAAAGGAAAATTAGATAACTCAATAAATCTCACTTACATTGGTGACGGCAATAACGTTGCTCACTCCCTGATGTTTGCGGGTGCAAGATTGGGTGTAAATGTGACAATTTCCACTCCAAAAGGTTTTGAACCAAATTTGGCAGCATGGCTACAAGCCACTGAAGATGCAAAGCAAACTGGTGCAAAATTGCAATTGATATATGACCCGTTGGAAGCTGTAAAGAATGCCGATGTAGTTTATACAGACGTATGGGCATCAATGGGACAAGAATCCGAAGCACAAATAAGAAGACAAATATTTATGCCTTATCAAGTAAATATGAAACTATTTTCAAATGCAAAACCTGATGCAATCTTTATGCATTGCTTGCCTGCACACCGTGGCGATGAAGTAACTGATGAAGTTATAGATTCGACGCATTCAGTTGTATTTCAAGAAGCAGAAAATAGATTGCATGCACAAAAAGCAATTATGTATCAATTAATGAAATAGAGGAAAACGTGCCAAAGGCATTAATTGCAATTGGAGGCAATTCGTTAATTCGAGCAGGCCAGCGCGGAACACTCGATGAACAATTCGAGAACGCATATCTAACGGCAAAAGGTATTTCCCGCATTATCAATAATGGGTGGGAAGTAGTCATAACGCACGGTAATGGTCCCCAGGTAGGAGCAGCTTTGATTCGATCTGAGCGTGCGATAAACGAGGTATATCCACATACTTTGGATATGTGCGTCGCAACAACACAATCCGAGATTGGATATATTTTAGAGCGTGCATTTATTCGGGCATTTCTTGAGGAGAATATAAATAAGAGAGTAATGACTATACCTACAATGGTATTAGTGGATGCAAACGACCCCGCATTTCAGCATCCATCAAAGCCTGTGGGACCTTTTTATACTCGCGTTGTAGCAATTGAAAAGCAAGAACAGCTGGGTTGGCAGGTTGTCGAAGATGCTGCACGTGGTTGGCGCCGTGTTGTACCATCACCTGAACCAAAGGAAATACTTGAATTAGAAATTATACAAAAAATAATGGATATGGATATTATAACAATTGCACTGGGTGGTGGTGGGATACCCGTGATTCGCAAACCTGATGGGACAATCGAGGGAAGCGAGGCTGTAATTGACAAGGACCGTTCATCTTCATTGCTTGCAAATGGGATTAATGCAGATATTTTTATAATTAGCACAGATGCAGACAAGGTTTATCTAAATTATAAGAAGAAAAATCAAAAGGGATTGGATTTAGTTCATTTAGATGAAATTGAGAAATATTATAATCAGGGACATTTCCCACCGGGGAATATGGGACCAAAAATTGAAGCTGTAATGCGTTATTTACGCAATGGTGGTAAGAAAGCAATTATTACAACATTTGAATATATAGAAGAAGCTCTTGAAGGGAAAGCAGGAACGACAATTTTGCCATAATTTTGAATAAAATGAAAGATATAAAATAAAATGAAATTAAATCATATTATTGAATCGCAACAGTTCAAAGTTCCAAGAATAATGGATTTGTTTGAACGCACTAATTTGATGAAAAAAATTGTAGCTCGGGGTGGAACTCACGATTATCATAATAAAATAATGGCAACTTTATTTTATGGACCATCCACACGAACGCGGTTTTCGTTTGAAGCTGCAATGATGAGGCTTGGTGGGCGAGTGTTATCAACTGAGCAGGCGCAAGAATTTTCGTCAGCCATCGAAGGAGAAAGTCTTGAGGATACAATTAGAATTATCGGCAATTATTGCGATGTAATTGTGCTCAGGCATTACGAAGAAGGTGGAGCAAAGCGTGCTGCTGCTGTATCAAAAGTGCCAATAATAAATGCAGGCGATGGAAGTGGTGGGCAACATCCCACTCAAGCGTTGCTTGATTTATATACAATTCATAATGAATGCCATACAATTGATGGCTTGAGCGTTGCATTTATCGGTGCATTGGATAATGGCCGTACAGCACGCTCGCTTGCATATTTGTTGAGCAAATTCGATAGAGTGAAGATCTATTTTATTGCACCCGATGAAATGCAAATGAAACCCGATATTTTAGAACATCTTGACGAACATAATATTAGCTATGAATTGTCAAACACAGCAAAGGGAATTATAGAAAATATCGATGTACTTTATATGACACGTATTGACAATGAGCGGCTAGTTTCGCAAAATATAGACCCAAAATCCTATGCGATTGATAAAAGCGTTTTACGTCGATTAAAGAAAGATTCAATCATATTGCATCCACTGCCTCGTTCAGTGGAAATTGCACGTGAAGTCGACAAAGACCCACGAGCAGCATATTTTCGCCAAGCTGAGAATGGGTTATATGTGCGTATGGCATTGCTATCGATGCTCTTTGAAGAGGAATGAAAACTCCCTTTCCACTTTTTTTAAGGGGGAATATAATAGATATATAACAATTTTATTAATTAAAAATAACTTAGGTGATTTATGTCAAAAACAAGAATGATAATTTTAGGAGCAGCAGGGAGAGATTTCCATAATTTTAATGTATGTTATCGAAATAACCCTGACGTAGAAGTAGTTGCGTTCACAGCAGCACAAATTCCCGATATTGCGGGAAGGAAATATCCTGCATCCTTAGCAGGACAATATTATCCAAATGGAATACCCATTTATGATGAAGCGGATTTAGAAAAATTAATAGCTAAACATAATATTGATGAATGTGTCCTTTCATACAGCGATTTACCTTATGATACAGTAATGCATCTTGGCTCTCGCGTAATGAAAAGTGGTGCAAAATTCTCAATGCTTGGTGCAAATCCAACAATGATAAAGTCAAGCAAACCAATTATTGCGGTGACCGCAGTAAGAACAGGTTGCGGCAAAAGTCAAACAACGCGTGCGGTTGTTAAAGCATTGCTTGAAGCAGGCAAAAAAGTTGTAAGCGTCCGCCACCCAATGCCTTACGGAAATTTGGAAGAACAAAAAGTACAACGCTTTGCTACAATCGAAGATCTCGCAAAATATAAATGCACAATTGAAGAAATGGAAGAATATGAACCACATATCGAAATGGGGAGCGTGATTTATTCAGGTGTGGATTATGAAGCAATATTGAGAGAGGCAGAAAAAGAAGCAGACGTTATCGTTTGGGATGGTGGGAATAATGATATGTCGTTTTATAAACCCGATTTAACTATCGTGGTTGCCGACCCGTTGCGTCCAGGCCATGAAATTGGATATTATCCAGGTGAGGTAAATTTCCGTATGGCAGATATAATTGTTGTCAATAAAGTTGATTCGGCATATCCCGAGGATGTTGATGAAGTACTTGAAAATGCGCGGAAATACAATCCAAAAGCAAAGGTTATGCTTGCTGCATCAGCTATTATAGTAGAAAATCCTGAAATGATTACAGGTAAACGAGTGCTTGCGATCGAGGATGGTCCAACTCTTACACACGGTGAAATGCAAATTGGTGCGGGTGTAGTTGCTGCTGAAAGATATGGAGCTGAGGAAATTATCGATCCTCGTCCCTGGGTCACAGGCAAAATTGCCGAGACATTCAAAAAATATCCATATATTGGCAATTTGCTTCCTGCAATGGGATATAGCGACCAGCAAATGAAAGATTTAGAAGCAACAATCAATCAAGTAGATTGCGATTCAGTTGTAATTGGAACACCAATCAATCTTGCTCGCTTCATTAAAATCAATAAACCACATACCCGCGTTTATTATGAATTATCAGAAATTGGCAAACCCACTATTAAGGATATTGTAAATAATTTCTTGAAAGAAAAAGGGATATAGGAAAAGTGTAAAGGGTAAAGTGTAAAATATGAAATGTAGAGGCACGCTGTGCCTCTTTTTTGTTGAATGAGTTATGTGCCTGCACCATCCTGGTGCAGAATTCCCGTATAATCCAGGGGAGATATAAATGAACAAGGGGCGGACCCTCCCTTGTTCAATATGCAGAGGGCTGAAGCTCTCTGTTGCATATTCTGGGCCCAAGTACAAAAGGTGGCTTCAGTGACTTGCAAAAATGCTTTTGGCAATACGCTTTTTTTTAAAGCAAGGATGCATTTGCCATTTAAAAAATAATTCCCTAATTTATCTTATTTTTGCCTCAATTTTTTTATTAATTTAGAATATTTTATATTTAGCAATTAATAAAAAGAAATAATCATTTTTCTTTGCTTCTTTTTTTGATTTTGCGAATAAATGAAGATGATTTTGAAAATTATAGGCTCAAAAGTATGGGAGGTTTATTAAGTTTATTAGGAGATTAATATATTATGTCGGCAAAACGTAAGACGTGGAAGGAAAAATTAGCGGATAGCAAGGATCTGCCAAAAG
>DAOTPH010000123.1:0-5835 GCA_035451765.1 Bacteroidota bacterium
AAGATTATAAAATGAGTTCATAATATTTTATTTTTTTGCAATTCATATAGCTTAGAAAAATTTACACTATCACCATCAAATGATGACCAAAAGAAAATTAAGACATTATTACTACTTTTTTTAACCATATCGTGCAAGTGCTTTAAATCAATATATTGAATAATGCAATTGCTATCAACTTTAAAGTAACCAGACTTATATTTGGCAAAATCGGTGCTATCATCAATTGCAGTTGCAGATTCAAAAAATTGGGCAGGATAATCTTTATTATGATAAGTAATTGTCGAGTTAAAGCATTCTGTATTTTGAGAATTAGCTGATATACTTACTAAAAAAAGAAAGAAAAGGGAAAGAAATGAGAAATGAATAAATTTTTTCATTTTAATACATTTAATTATTGAAGTGATCATAATATTTTGCTTTTATTTTAAATTATAAAAATCAAATTAGTGATATTTTACTAAAATGAAATTAAGTGCCGTTAAGAGAGAACTTACCTTATAGAACAAATTTGCGTTTCTATGAAGAGAATTAATATATGAATACAAATTCTTCAAATATTAAATCCAAAATTTGTGTATTAATTTTATTTCAAAATTAATAAAAAAATATAATATAAAAAATTATTTTTTGAGCAATTTTGCTCATTATTTTATTAAGAGGACACAAACCCCTTTATAATTGAGACATCTTCTTGCCAACTTTGAAATAAGCGGAAGCTTTGAAAAATGTCTTTTCCTTAAAAAATAGTGGAATTCTTATTTTTGTAATTTGTTTATTATACTTTATGAAGAAATTACTCCACGATGAAATATTAGCACAACGATTAACTAAAGATGAGGCTTTGCAAGCAAAACGTCATCCAGTAAGTCTTATGCTTTATAATATACGCAGTCTTTATAATGTTGGGTCAATATTTCGTACTGCTGATTCTGCACTTTTGGAAAGTCTCATTCTATGCGGTTTTACTCCTCATCCACCGAGAGATGAAATATCAAAAACTGCACTCGGTGCTGATGAAACTGTGCCATGGTATTATGAAAAAAACATATTTGACGCAATTGAAAAAGAGAAATCAAAAGGTAAAGTAATTATCGCTGTCGAATTGACTGATTCAAGCCGTAATTATGACCAGCTGCAAATAAATGATTTCCCGCTCGTCTTAATACTTGGAAATGAAATTTCAGGAATAGACGACCCAGTACTTGAAAGGTGCGACAGTGCAATCGAAATTCCTATGTATGGAATGAAGCATTCATTAAATGTAAGCGTAGCAGCTGGAATTGTTGCTTATGAAGCTGTCAAAATATGGAAAAAAGTAAATAATGATAAAAATTGAAAAATAGAATAATTTATGTCAATAAAAATTGCAGTCCCAAAGGGGAAATTTATTAATAATCTAATTGAGAATTTCGAACATACAAAAGATCAATATAATATAGAATTGATTTATTCAAAGGAAATGGATATACCAAATCTAATGCTGAATAATGATGTTGATCTTGCTCTTATGAATCCTCTGAACTATGGAAAAATTTTAGAAATAAGCCCATACAAAATTATTTCCTCTACTTGTATTGCCGCAGAAGGTTATTCAAAGCTTGCGACAATTATATTTGGAGATAATTTAACAAAAATAGAAAATATAGCTGTAACTGAAAAGAATTCGTTTTTGGCAATAGCAACTAAAATTATTTATGATGAAAAATACGATTTTAACATAAAGCTTATTGATCAAGATAATAGCAAATCCAATGAATTAAACACATACGACGCTGTTCTTTCTTATGAGAAAGATATTAAAGAAACAGGTACAATGGATTTAACAGAAGAATGGACTGATTATTTTGGAATTGCCTTACCAATTGCCTTTTGGGTGGTACCCGATAAATCAAATATCGAGCAAATGATCCAAATAACTCGACAATTAATAAAAAAAGACATTAATGATCCTGAAGTAATCAATGAGCAGTATAAAAGTAAGGAAACCTCTTATGAAAGGCAGGGTATTATCCATTGGCATTTCTATAGCGAATTAGAAAAAGCAATTGACGATACTTTAGAATTATTATATCAATTAAATTATCTTAATTTACTTTCTGATAGTCATATTGGATAATAAAATTGCCCTTATAAATAAATTTTCAGAGAATCATAAGGGCAATATTAATTATTATTTACAAAGAAGCAATAATATTTATGAATATTTTTCTACCCAAATTTGGACAAGTTGCAAAAGTGTATCAACTGTTATTTCTAAAGCATTGACAGAGAGCCATTCAGTGCGGCTATGGAAATTCTGACCACCATTGTAAATATTTGGTGTAGGCAATCCCATTTCAGATAATCTTGAACCATCTGTACCCCCACGAATTGGATTCCAAAAAGGTTCTACTCCTGCTCGTTTTGCTGCTTCCCAAAGAGTGTCAAGCACAATAGGATGTTTCTCAAGAACTTCAAGCATATTCCGGTATTGCACTTTTACGACAAATTCAATCGATGCTTTTGGATAAATCTTTTGCACTTCATCAATAATGCTTTCAACAATCTTTTTTTGGAGGTCAAGTCCTTCTGTTTTAAAATCGCGAAATAATATGTGAATTTCTGCATTTGCAACATCACCTTTCATAGTGTGGGGATGAATATATGGTTCATAACCCTCAGTTGTTTCGGGGGACATATATTTCGGAAAACGTGCAACAATTTCTGATGCAACGCGTGCAGCATTTACCATTATATTTTTTGCAGATCCGGGGTGAATATCACGCCCTTTGATTTTGATTAAGCCCGAATTTGCAGAAAATGTCTCCTTATTTAACTCACCTGGCATTTCACCGTCAACAGTATAAGCATATTCGCAGCCGAATTTCTTCAAATCGAAGAATTTTGTACCTTGTCCGATTTCCTCATCAGGAGTAAAAGCAATACGAACATCGCCGTGGGGGATATCGGGATTATTAATTAAAATTTCGGCAAGTTCCATAATTGCGGCAATACCAGCTTTATCATCAGCACCTAAAAGCGTAGTGCCATCCGATGTAACAATCTTATGTCCAATGCAATAACCTTGCAAAGCTGGATTTTCAGATTGGCGAATGACAACAGATGGATCACCCGGCAAAGTTATATCACCACCTTGATAATTTTCGATAATTTGCGGCTTCACATTTGCTCCAGATACATCAGGAGATGTGTCTAAATGAGCAATTATGCCAATTCGTGGCACTTTGGTGTGGGCGGGGTGATTGCTTGGGAGATTTGAGGGAATTGTTGCCATAACATAGCAGTGCTCATCGACTTCAGCATCACTTATACCAATATCTTGCAATTCCTTAACTAATAAATTTGCTAAATCAAATTGTTTTTGAGTACTTGGAGTCGTTTCAGATTCCTCGCTCGATTGTGTATCGATCTTTACATATCTTAGAAACTTATCGAGAACATTTTCTTTCATAATATTATCTATAATTAACTATTTAATAATTTTTCCATTTCTATAAATACTGAGTTGGGATAAATATAATCCATACAAAAATAATCAGGATTTATGCATTTTGGTTGATAATAGCATTTGCATTCACGTTCAGGTTGCACAATAACGCCCCGACCATATAATTCAAACTCATTTGGATTAAAGATATTATTTAATAAAACGATTTTCTTTTTCAATCCAATACCCAAATGCAGTGCCATTGTAACACCTGTTATAAGAACATCAATATTAGAAAGGAGTGATATAAATTTTTGAAGTGGGAAATAGCCAAGATATAGGGCACCTGTTTGTTTTTGCAATGATAGATTTCTTTCATTTTCAGCTTCACCACCCAATAATAATGGAAAATATCCATTATTTTGAAGCAATCTGATTAGCTCTATCCATTTATCTTCTGCCCATAATCGTGATGACCAACGAGCTCCACATCCTGTATTTAAGCCAATAATTTTCGCCCCATTGTTAGGTATTTCAAACAAATTATCATTGCTCAGTTCTAATATATATTCTTCACCTTGGAATTGCCATCCAAGTATTTCAAAAATTTCTTCAAGGTATGATTTTGTATTATTTTTACTATAATTATCAAAAATCCCTGTATAGAATTTATGCTCTGCGAGTTTATCTACTGGGGCAGGCTTGCCATTTATTAATATAAAACCTGATTTTCTATCTGCAGAAATAATTGATGCTAGTGTGCAGGCTTGAGGATCTTTATCGAGGTTAATTAACCAATCAAAATGAACTTCTTTCAACCATAATATATTTTCGAGATTGAATTGCAAAATTTTATCAATTGAGGACGGCAATACATCGGGTGTGTATGAGAGCCACCAAATTTCATAATTCGGATAATCTTTTGCTAAGCGATGAAGCAAAGGAGTTGTGCGAATTACATCTCCGATAGCGCCAAGTTTGATAATTAATATTTTCCCTTCAGATTTTTTATAATATTGACAATTAATGCATTCAGCTGAATAAAGCTTATTCGGTTTGCAAGGAATATCACCACGGAAAAAAAGGCAATCTGCTTTATAAGTCATCGATTAAAATGTATATTGGAACATAATAGAAAAATTAAGGTTCCAAACAAAAGATTCCTTTACTTCCATAAAACTAATTGGAGTCAAAAGTTCACACCGTTTATCATTACGTCCGATAAGATTCATAAGTGAGATGCCTACGCTTGCATTAATTTGAATAGGTTCAAATAAATATGATTCAACACCGATGCGAGCTAAACCTCCAAGCCTTGTTGCATTACCTTTAGTTCTCGGATATCGTACTGTATCCATAGAATGATCTAAAAGATATTGGTATGTAATTTTATAATTAAGTTGATTTATAAATGACGCTCGAGCTTCAAGGCTTGCATAAGTTTTTGATTTTATCATTTGTAAGTCTTGCAAAACATAGTTCACTCCAATATAAGGGGAAATTACATTAAAAGAATAATTAAGTTTAATTTCAATATATTTTCGTGGAACTCTTTCCTTTGCAGAGAAAAATTGATAATCCACACCAACGGGAATTCGCCAACGCTGTTCTTTATCTACGGGTATAGTCATTCTAAAATCGATACCTGGTTGTGCACCTAAGAAACCACCTCCAGAAATCGCTGGATCTGCGTCGCTGGAGGGCAGCATTGGTTTACCTCCTGGATTATTTCCAAGAATTTGGGAAGTCGATAATCCAAGTGCAATCGATGTATTTTTAAAGAATTGTGCATTTGCCATATTAGTTACAAAAACAAGGCAAATCAGAATAGAAAGGTATTTTTTCATATTAAAATTTCTCCGCTATTGAATATTGATCTTTTTTTGTTTCTATATATTGTTTTGTAATCAACTCCGCAATTAAACCTAATGAGATGAACTGCACCCCAACCACAATTAAAGCAATGCCAAACCAAAGGAGGGGTCGATTGCTCAAATTCTTTGCTCCCGCAATCCATTGAATGGATAGAATTAAATCAATGATTAATCCAGCAAGAAATGAAATAGTTCCAACTGTACCAAAAAAGTGCAATGGTCTTTTCATATATTTAGTTGTAAAAAGAACGGTCAATAAATCTAAAAATCCATTTATGAAGCGTCTCATACCAAATTTAGATTTTCCATATTTTCTTCTGTGATGCTGAACTGGTATTTCTGTAATTTTAAAACCCTCCCAATGTGCAAGTGCGGGAATATAACGATGCATTTCGCCATAAATATGCAATGTTTTCACAACATCAGATTTGTAAGCCTTTAATCCACAATTAAAATCATGCAATTTTATACCGCTTGTTATTGATGTAACCGCATTAAATAATTTGGATGGTAATGTTTTACTAATTGGAT
>DAOTPH010000124.1:0-688 GCA_035451765.1 Bacteroidota bacterium
GTGCGACTATTGATTGATAAATAGAGCCTTTTTCGGTTTCCTTCATTCTCAATAATATTGGATTTACTGGATATTTTGCCATAAATTTATATAAATTAAAGATTACAAAATTACAAAATTCTTTTTAATTATTTATTATTTTAATTTGAAATAATAATTAAAATCTTTTATATTTATTTGTTCTTATTTCAAGTTTTTTTGTTAATTTTAAAATATTGTAACGAATTAAAATGAAAAAACTTTATTATTCAATTGGTGAAGTTTCTAAATTGCTCAATGAAGAGCAATACACATTGCGGTACTGGGAAAAGGAATTCCCTATTATTAAACCTCATAAAAATAGGGGAGGCAATCGTGTTTACTCACCACTTGATTTTGAATTGCTCTCATTAATTCATATATTATTGAGAGAAAAGAAATATAATATTAAAAAGATTAATGAAATATTTGCTTCTTTTAATTCTAAAAACGATATAATTAAAGAAAAAGATAAAATCCTGAGCTCAATTACCCCAATAAAACCTACATCCATTTATAAAATGAATCCCCCAACAAAAATGCAAACTTTGCAAAATGCTCGTGCTTTAGAAATAATAAATGAAATTCTTGATATTCTAGAAGAATAAATGACAATTCGTAATTTTGTATTTTTTAATCCATACAAACTGTATAATGCCTCAACCTGTTT
>DAOTPH010000124.1:698-5789 GCA_035451765.1 Bacteroidota bacterium
AAAAAATGAAAGAAAAAAAAGATTATTTAAATCCTGATAAGATTGTAAAGCATATAGATATCACAAGCTTTAATTCAATTCCAATAATCGAAGCAATGGGAGATACTGCATTTCAAGCGCGTAATTTGTCTAGGGCTTGCCAAATTGCAAATCGAATGGTTGCCGATACGGAATGCTCAATATTTCTGACTCTTGCAGGTTCGCTTATTAGTGCCGGTATGAAAGACGCTATTGTCGAATTGATGAAAAATAATATGGTGGATGCCATTATTTCGACGGGTGCAAATATCGTTGATCAAGATTTCCTCGAAGCTCTTGGCTTCAAACATTATCAAGGAACCCCTTTTGTAAATGATAATGAACTACGTGAATTAATGATTGATAGGATTTATGATACTTATATTGATGAAGAAGATCTACGGGTTTGCGATATGACTGTCGCAGAAATTGCGAATTCATTAGAACCTCGTCCATATAGTTCCCGCGAATTTATCAATGAAATGGGGCGGTGGCTTGTGTTGAATAACAAAGGTGAGGGTTCGATTATTCGAACTGCTTTCGAAAAAGCAATACCAATTATTGTTCCAGCATTTTCAGATTGCTCAGCAGGATTTGGATTAATTCATCATCAATATAATGCAAAAGGTCCAACTGTATCAATTGATTCTGCAAAAGATTTCCTTGAACTCACTAAAATAAAAATAGATGCAAAACAAACGGGAATTTTGATGCTTGGCGGTGGAGTTCCGAAAAACTTTACTCAAGATGTTGTCGTTGCTGGCGAAGTCCTTGGTTATGAAGTACCAATGCATAAATATGCGGTGCAAATAACTGTGGCTGATGAACGTGATGGCGGATTGTCGGGTTCAACTCTGAAAGAAGCAAGTTCTTGGGGTAAAGTTGAAACTACTTATGAACAAATGGTCTTTAGCGAGGTCACTATTGCATTTCCTTTGCTTGCTTCTTACCTTTATCATAAAGGCGAATTTAAAAATCGTGTAGAAAGAAGATATTCAGATTTTCTTGGATAGATTTTAATTGCTATTTAGCAATTTTATGACAATTCTTTTTTCGTTATTTTCAGCTTTAAGGAAATAAACACCACTCGCTAATCGAGATGTATTAATTTCGATAGTATTTGCTGATATTTGGTAATTGTAATTTTCTATTTTCTGTCCAAAAATATTATATAATTCTATATTTATATCAGAATTGAGGAAATCAGTATTTTCAAATTCAATTATTTTAAGATCTCCCGATGTATAAATCTTATATTCATCAACGGGAGTAATATCCACTGAATAAGGATTAGGATAAGGTTTGCCGATTGCACCTAAATATCTTCCAGTTCCTGTCGAATCATAACATTTGAGTACAATTTCACCGCTATTTGTTATCCCCGCTTCTATTCCATTTATATTCTTCATATTTATAAATTGTGGAAATTGAACCATATAAAAATTGTCACCATAATCAGTAGAATAGAAAAGTGAATCCTGGTTTGTTATCAAAGAAATATATCGTCCCTTATTGTTTAATTTGGCTGTTGTGCTATTTATAAACATATTATTGGGTTGCGTATATGTATGAAAAACTGTATCAATAACCCCTTCTTCACTTTTTAGCCTTACTATAAATACGTTAAATAAATCAATGATTTTTGGTTTTCCATTGAATGATACTTGTACCTGAAAAGTAGGTCCCTGTTTGCAATAGTAGAACATTCCATTGTTTGAAGGAAATGCTCTCAAGAATGTGTCATAATCGTGATAAAATAAAGTTGCCGAGTCCCCAAAATTATCTGAATAATAGAAATTTCCCGCATAATTAATAAAACAAATTCGATTTGGTATACTACTTTTATAGACATATCGTATTTGTTGGAATTCTTCGCATATTTCCCCCGTTGAATCCCTGGGACCTATTGGACGAGCTGTTGAATCATTTAAATTGATCAAATAGACTAAATTTGTCCTGTTGTTTATATTAAATCGTGGCATCGCGACAAGTAGCGAGTCATTCAATTCAAAAAAGGCATCGCCAATATATATCGGTATATTAATCCTTTTGCCACGTTTGAACATTGTCCAAGCATTAATTATATTTAATCGAGGTATGGGTCTATCATATACATAAATTTGATTTTTACTATTAAGAAGATAATTTCCTGTATATAAAAACGAATCCCTTTCCCACGTGTTGCCGCGGTCTGATGTATATGATAAAATAAAATTTTGATCTTTTGTCCGCTTGCTAAAAAACAATATATTATTCATAGATTTTTCAAGGATTGTTTCGACATCAAAAAAATTCTTATTGTCAAATTTCAATTCTTGCCAATCACATTTCCAAGTTTTATAACCTGCTCCAAAGCAATATTGATTCACAGAAATAATAATTAATACGACTGCTGATACTAAGAATATTCGTTTCATAATGCACATTCTTTATTTTATCAAAACTTACCTATATTATGTAACAGAAAATCTACAAAAAAGTTGCAAATTACTACAAAAATTTTTCGATGACTATAATTTTTATATTATTTTCTATCCTTTAATAATAGAATTTTAAACTCTCAACATTAATAATTCTGGTTAATATTTTCTTCTTGAATAATTTTGTTATTATTTTCAAGTTCTTTCTGCAATTCAAGTTCTTTCTGCAATTCAAGTTCTTGTTGCTTTTTAAGTTCTTGTTGCTTTTTTAATCTACGAATTTTATTGAAATTTACTGATGGTGTGATTGCAACACCTTCTCTAATAATACCTAGTTTCCTCAGGGAATCTTCTGCTATTTTATATCGTGAAATATTTCTTAAGCTGCCTCTTACATCTTCTGGAATTTGAGAAATTGGTATAAGAGGTTCGTCGTAAGCAAGCGGATCTTTTGGCAAATTGATTTGCGGTTCTTTATTGCTTGCTAAATTCATCCACGGCCTATATGCCTTGCCAAATTCATAAAAATCAAGAATAATAACGGGTGTTCCTGTATAAGGTATTGGCCTATGTACACTATCATATTTTGCTGCTTTCCCCCATGTAAATAACCATTTTGCATCTTCTTCAAACATTCGCATACAAGAGTGAGATGCCGGATACCCAGGCATAAAAAATTGATGAAATGCCATCCCCGCTTCTGCATTGAAATTAAAATAATAATTCATTTCCCAACTGCTATCAATCGATGAGAGCCGGGTCCTCTGTTTAAAATTTAATTGATAACGTCCAGGATATGTCTGTGTCTTTTCTTTTCCCGAATTCACTGCTGTGAATCGCTTTAATATGCCATTCTCATAAAATGCTGCTGCCTGATATTTTGCTGATACAAATATAATTTTTGGTATATTTTCTACCTCAGGATAATATACAGGGAAAAATGAATATGCTCTCAAATCACTTATAAAAGTATCAGGGTAAATTACAACATTTGAACTTTGGACTAAGGACCACTCCTTTCGATTGAGTAATTTCATTACGTTAATACTGAAATTGGTCTTTTGCATTAATTGTTGAAAGAACTCTTTTCGCTCCGAATTGCTTTTGAACTCAATTGTATGAAATTTTATTGTTGGAAATGTATCTATTTTAGGTTTTTGAATTGTGTCCTGCACAGTGTTCGGTTGGTTGTCAGTTTTTTTCTCATTACAAGAAAATAAAAAAATACCCCCTAAAACAATAGAAAAAATAATTATATATTTATTTATAATTTGAAAAATACTCATAGATAATTATGGCTTAGAAAAATTCAAACTACTTTTTCCATTTCATCCAAATAGAATTATTAAAATCGCTGGATTCATTACCTAAATTAATAACACCAACTTCAAAAGTATCTAACCAATTCAAAAATTTCTCAACATTATCACCCATAAAAATTGACCCATGCTGTGGGGCGATAATCGATGGATTTAATGCTCTCACTCTTTTAATCCAAGCTTTTAGATATATAGACGATGGCATCCAACGTTTATGAAATCCCTCCATATATTGAGTATGTTCATTAAAATTATCAACAATTAGTGGATAATTATCTGGTACTAGCCCAGCTCCAATATCTCCTGAAAATAAAATGTTTGCCTTTGGGTCGAAGAGTGAGAAATTGCCAGCTGAATGGCAAAAATGTGCAGGCACGCAATATACTGAAATATTACCTACTCTCAACTCCATCCCTTCATCTGGTATAGGATTTAATTTAAAATCAGTTCCCATTCCGAAATGTGATATAAAACCAATCCATATCCATGGGGCATAGATATTTACATTAGGAACTAGATCCAGCCACATCGCAAGCGATGAGCTTATATCAGGATCTTGGTGTGATGCAAATATTGAGCGGATTTTATTGATTTCTACAAATTTTGTTAATTCTGTTAGTACAGCAGGGAATATTTCAATTCCGCCTGGATCCAAAAGCATTGCTTCGCTATTATCAATAATTACGTATTCATTGGTATCAATAACTTTTTCTTTTTTGGTATTATCGCGACCCATAACAATCCATTTATGAGTGCCATCATCGAAAATTACTTCACTTTTCATATTTTTTATAAATTTAAATTCTTTATAATATTTTTTGCCTGTATAATGCTATCATTCATAGCATCTAAATATTTATTAAGATTATTAATTATTTTTAGAATATTATTAACTAACGATTCAAAATTATTCCTTGACTCATCTAAATATGATGATTCTATTAATATATTTGTTCCCATATAATTAGCTATTACGCCATTGCGTTTTATACTCTCTATTTTTTCTTGTACCTTATCGAGCATGATACTCGAAGATTGTAATTTTGTATGGATTTCATTGATTTTGCTAATATTGTTCTGGGATAGATAAGCTAAATTAGATAATATAATTTCTGGATTATTTGCAAATAAATCATTAGAAGGAATCTTCTTAAGCTCTTTTACATTTATTAAATTGAAATCATCTACTTTGAAACTTGAATGTGCATTTGATAATAATTGATTAATAAAATTTATTAATGTATCTGTATAAAACAGAAAACGAATTAATGCAAGTAATGATTCTGTAAGATCTCGAGTTAATTGAATAGTGATAGTTTCTAATGCATCGAGTT
>DAOTPH010000125.1:0-5606 GCA_035451765.1 Bacteroidota bacterium
ATACAATCTGATAATTTTGGTTTATATTTTCTTAATTCATCCATTGTAGCAATATGCACAACTGCTGCGAATATTTTATTTTCGACAATGGTAGGTTATGCTCTAGCCCGGCGAAAATTCTTTGGTAAAGCTTTTCTGACTGGCTCTATTCTCGGTGTACTAATTATACCTTCACACGTAATAATGATCCCGCTATATCGATTAATTGTAAAGATTGGTTGGCTTAATACATATTGGGCGTTGATTATTCCCTGGTGTGTTACACCATTTGGAATATTTCTTGTTTGGCAATACGTACGCTCGATACCTGTTGAATTAGAGGATTCTGCTCGAATTGATGGCGCAGGATTCTGGCAGATATTTTTCAAAATCATTTTCCCAACAGCAAAACCCGTGCTTATTGTTCTCGCCATTTATACATTTTTGACAAATTGGAATTCATTTCTATTCCCATTTTTATTTACAAATTATGAGCAATATCGGACATTGCCAGTTGGTTTAACATTTTATCTCGGCAAGCAATCCATCGATTGGGGACATTTAATGGCGGGGGCATCACTTTCAGCTTTGCCTATATTAATATTATTTCTAATTTTCCAGAAGCAAATAATTCGCGGTTTGCTTGCAGGTGCGCTAAAGGAATAAAGTTAAAAATATTAATTAAATATTAAAATGACCGTTGTGGCAAAATTAGGGGGTATTGGGTACCCTCTTTCTTATTCCCAAGGGGTAGGAGTGCTTTCTAATTCCCCCTTATCAAGGGGGGCAGAGGGATGTCTCAATTCCCCCTTATCAAAGGGGGTAGGGGGATGTCCCGCAGAGGGCTAAAGCCCTCTGTTGCATAACCTATGTACATTGCAACGGAACACACGTAGGGGCAATTCATAAATTGCCCTACAATATGTAGAGACGCAAAATTTTGCGTCTCTACAGTGCTAATCGTGTATTTTTTATTCAAATTTGATCTTTATTAGCATTGCTTCCGAATCACTGCCGGTGCGAATTGGAGGTCCCCAGGTGCCTGCTCCACAAGATATATAATAATGCGTATTGCCTTTCTTTAAAGATCCCCACGGCTTTTCATAAATTAAATAGAGGATAAAATTCAGTGGGAAAAATTGAGCATAATGTGTATGACCCGATAATTCGAGATTTATATTTGCTGATTGTGCTTCTGATAACTTGAATGGTTGATGATCTAGCAATATACTTGGCAAATTCGGATTTAGTGTTTTTATTATTTCGTTAAGTGGTTTTCTATCTTTATGAGCAAATTCCTTTATGCTGCGGTCTTCTCTTCCTATAATTTGAACACTTCCGTCAATTTCTATTGTTGTGTCCCGTAAAATTGGAATGCCACAATCTTCAATAAATTTATCAGAAACATCAATGCCATTTATAAATTCGTGATTTCCATTAATTGCATATATCCCATATTTGCATTTGAATTGTGGTAGCATCTTATCAATTCCGATTCTTTTCAAATGCATTGGTTTATCATCAATCAAATCACCACCAATTAAAATCAAATCGGGATTTTCTGCTTCTGAGAAGTCAATCAATTGTGTAAGCATTTTGCTATCGTTGACTGGAGTCAAATGCAAATCGGAAAAAAATAAAATAGTCATTTCGTCAAGTTTGCCTTCCATTTTTGGAAATGTGAATTCTAAATTTTTTAATTTTATATTCTTAGCATTGAAATAACCTAATACTGTAATTAAAGATATTGCTACTACAATAATTAATCCCGTCCAAAATTTTGTAAGAGGATAATTGCTTAAAAGAGATTGTGGTAAATATCCCCGCCAATTATTTGTCAATCGAATTATATCTAACAAAATAACTGAAATTAATCCATATAATAAAAAAGAATACCAGACTGACCCAATCCAAAGAAAAATATCATATAAAATGGAATTTGCATTAGATAAAAATGTTTTGGCTATTATATAAGATAATGCTGATATTATAAATATAGCAGTAATTACAATTTTAATTTTAAAAGGAACAATTTGGAAAGCTTGTAATAATCTAATTAATATATAATAATTAACAAAAAAATATAACAAGATAAATGGAATTATAAAACCCATCGCTTAGAGTAATTTAGTGAATAAAAAGAATCTTAATAAATTATTTATTTCTTAAATTTTTCCACCCAATCGATAAATGAACTCAAGAATTTGTCCAGCATACGATTTGAAAATTCATCAATTAATATGCCATTTGAATTGAATTTTTCGTGTGCGGATGGCAGAATGAATTCAGGTTGTGGCATTGTAAAAGTATTCAAAAATACACATACCTGACGTAGATGAAGTTGAGCACGAACTCCGCCAAAAATACCCATTGATGCGCTCATAATGCCCACAGGTTTTTCAAAGAAAGGATGTTTCTTCTCGCCGAGTTGCCGCGAACCCCAATCAATTGCATTCTTTAATACACCTGGAATTGAATAATTATATTCGGCGGTTATAAATAAAACTCCATCTGCTTGCCGAATACTTCGGGAGAAGTCAAGCACTTCTTGCGGTGCATTCTCCTCTATATCTTGATTAAAAAGAGGCAACTTACTTATATCAACGTCGTAGAATTCTATCCCTCCTAAATCTTTTTTCGATATTTCATTATATAACATTCTGTTATATGAATTGCGTCGTATAGAGCCAATCAATACTGCTATTTTCATAGAAAATTCGATTAAGAAAAATTTGATATTAGTTGCTCTTAATGACGCTTCAATATTTGTTTTATTAATTCTGCCCCTTTTTTTGTTGATTTTTATTTACTTGCCTCATTACAGACTTGCGAAGTTCATTTTGGAAATTACGCTCGAAAAGTAGATATTTTGCATATTGCTCAGTCGTTAAATAATTTTTCATATCCATAAGCTTCTGATTGACGGTATTATCTAAATCTGTTTTCAATGAAATATATTCTCTGGTTATCTTTTCTAAATCCTTTGATTTTGAATTAATAGCTTGATGAAGTTCTCGCGATTTTTCCTCAAGCGATTTCATTTTGTTCTGAATATCCTTTTCATAAGAATTATATTTAACAAGAAATTTATCTGCTTCGGTTTCGCTTAGATTTAGAACCTCGAGTAGTTTTACTTTTTTCAATGAGCTTATCCTTTCCATTGCTTTAGGTGGAGGTGTATTTGGATCTCCCCGGGGAGGCATCTCCGGTGGATTTTGAGCAAATATTGCTATTCCCGGTAAAAATAGTAAACTTATACATATCAAAATTCTTTTAAAAGATAAATTCTGCATTTTCAACCTCATTTAAAATATTTTGTAAATTTTCTTCATCTAAATTATTTAAATCGCTCAAATAATTATTTCCATAGTTTATTGCGCTGACAACATATTCAATTTGATGAGCGCTTGACTCATTAGCAAAGGTTGCAAGATATTCGCTATAAATATCATCGATTAAATCAGATAATTCATCGCTATTATTCCATGCAAGTAAATCATTACCTAAAAGAATAGGAGCAGAACATTGAGCAACCGATTTATCAAGAGTAGCCATATCTTTTTGTGATAATTCAAGAATATTCGGAATTGGCTCGTCGAAAAATTTTTCCACAACTTGACTATTTTGCATATTTTCTTCTTTTGAAATATTCCAAATAATAAATGGTGTAGCGAATGCAATCAATACAATTGCTGCAAGCGCAGGTATCAAATATCGGCGTGTAGTCGTTCGTGCATAATTATAAGTTGATTGTGTGCGATCTTGTGTATGCAAGCGTGATAAAACGCGCTCAGTCATTCCGTGAGTTTCAACATCTGCAATTTTATTGAAATCTATTTTTTGTACTTTGGTAAATACTTCTCTTACATCAGAGATTTCTTTAATTATATCTGGATAATTAGGTAAACTTTTTTCAAATTGAATTCTCTCCTCATCGCCCAATCTGTCAAAAACGTAATCAGGCAGCCTCTCTTCCATTTCCTTTCGAGAAAATTGTGTATTATTTCCCATTTCTCTCCTCCTTTTCAATATTATGTTTGTTATATTATTTTCTTAAATTTTGATAATCCTTCAATGCTTCAGCTAATTTTTTAGTGGCTTGGAAGTAATTAGATTTCGAAGCGCTTACTGTTACTCCTAGCATTTCAGCAATTTCATTATATGGTAAATCGTGGAAATATCGTAATGAAAATGTTTCGCGTTGTTTTTCAGGCAGTTTGCTTAATGCTTCTATGAAAGCTTTTTCTAATTCCTTATTGCGAAATATTTGCTCAGGATTGGGGTCAGCGCTTGGTATCTCGAGGAATGTTTCATCATCATCTATTGAAATTACTTTTTTAAATTTCACTTGTCTTAAATAGCTTTTGGTATAATTTGTTGCAACTCGATAAATCCACGTTTTCAAAGAACTTTTCCAAGAAAATTTCTCAAGAGAATTTAAAATTTTTACCAATATCTCTTGAGTAATATCTTTTGATTGCTCAGAATTCTTGACAATGCGTAACACAAGCAAGTAAATAAACCGCTGATATTTTTTTACAATTTCGCTTGCGGCTGATTCACTACGATTTTTTATCCATTCCTGAACAATTTCAAAATCTTCAGGCAAATAATCTTTTTTCAATTGAATTTCAATATTTAGACAAAATTATTCAAAAAAGGTTTAAAAATAATAATTTTGCCTTTTTAAAAAATTTCAAATGAGAAGTTTATCAAAAAAAGACAAAACAATTTTAACGATTTTTGCTCTTGCTTTTATAATCTGGCTAGGTGGTGCAATATTGCGTACCACAATTGGATTTACAATTTTCGAACCATCAGCAACCGAAACACTTATCCGTAAAGCGCCAAATGATATTTTAATGCAAACAGTTTATATATTTGCTTCCACATCAATTTATACATCAATTGCATATCTGATAACTTTTGCTCTATCTTTCTTTTTATTAGCAAAATATAAAAATATATGGAAACAAGAAGGCTGGATACTTATGTGCTTTGTATTATTTTATTTATTTTCTCCCGTCGAAATATATACAATTTACGAAGATATTAAGCTTTCAATTGCTGTTTTCCAGCAAAATGTTTGGGAATTCTATAGCCAACCAGTACAGGATTATTTTATGAAACGTATTAAAAATGTCGTTTATAATTCATTAAATGGTTTAACATTATTATCAGCTTTGACTATTGTGATATATGTAATTTGGCAACCCTTGAAGAAAAAAGAAGAATAGCAATTTCAAATTATTTACTTAATAATATAATTATTAAATATCGTCAAAAGTATATCAAATAAATCATAGATATAAATATGCTGAAAATTGTTTCTTGGAATGTAAATGGCTATCGCTCTATAGTGGGTCAAAATCCCCGCAAAGTTGGTAAGAAAATAGAAGATAATAATATACTGTTTGAATTTATTGAAAAAGAAAAACCCGATGTCGTTTGTATCCAAGAAACAAAGACAGAACCCTCGCAATTAAAAAAAGAATATTATGCCCCACCTGGTTACGAAGCATATTATAATTGGTCAAAAGCAAAAAAAGGCTATAGCGGAGTTGTTACTTTTACAAAAATAAAACCAAAAAATGTTCAAACAGAGATTGGCATTGAGAGATTTGATA
>DAOTPH010000126.1:0-5536 GCA_035451765.1 Bacteroidota bacterium
CATTATGCCCAATTTGGATTAGATTATCCAATTTTACTCCATCAGAAATAATTGTTGAACCAACAAATGCACGGTCAATTGTTGTGTTTGCCCCAATTTCGACATTATTTCCAATTTTTACATTGCCAATTTGCGGAATTTTTGTGTAAGAGCCATCGGGATTTTCAATAAATCCAAATCCATCGGAGCCAATTACTGCACCGGAATGAATCAAGCAATCCTCTCCAATTTCTGTATCTTGATAGCAAACGCAATTAGCGTGCAATACAGTTCCGCGTCCAATTTTACAATTTTCATAAAGCACAACATTTGGTTTTAGCACAACATCATCGGCAATTTCTACATTATCGCCAATCCAGCAAAATGCACCAATTGAAGCTTTGGGCGAAATCTTCGCACTTTCGCTAATTAGAGCAGTTGGATGAATACCTATTGAAATTTCTTGCTTTGGAGCAAACAATTCAACAAGATGTACAAATGCAAAAAATGGATTTTCGACTTTTATAAAAGCTTGATTTTCTTTTGGTTGAGCATTTTCATCTTTTTTAATAATAATACAGGTAGCCTCATTATTTTCAAAATACTTTCGGAATTTTTCATCAGAAAAAAATGTTATATCACCTTGGCCGCTTTGCTCAATACGATTGAAATTTGTTATAGGTGTGCTAGTATTGCCAACAATAACACCATCGATTAATTTAGCAATTTCTTCTACTAAAATATTCATAATCTCATTTACTTATTTAACAGGTTTATTAGTTTTTAAATCTGTGGAATCGGGTGGATTGTTTTGTTCAAATTGGCGCTCGTCAGATGGCTGAGATTGCTTAGTTCTTGGATTTTGGGGTTGAGTTCGAGATACACGACGTGGTGCAACTGATTCCTTCTTTTGATTTGCGGGATCTTTTGCAATCTTTTCCTCTAACTGGGCTTCCAATTCCTTTACATCAACACCAAGCTCACGTAAAACATCAACCGTCAAGTCATATTTGAAATTGACATAAGCTAATGGCTGAACGCTTTGGTCAAAGACAATATCGAAATTCCGCTTATTTGCAACCTTTTGAACCGCAGCAGATATTTTTTGGTCAACAGGCAAAAGGATTTGTTTTACCATCTTATCATATTCACCACCAGGGCCAAATTTAGATTTTGAATACGCATCCGCATTTGTTTTCAATTCCTTTAGTTGTTGTTCTTTTGCCGCTTTTTCTGCATCAGTCCAAATCAGACGATTTTTATTTATATCGAATTCCAAATTGCTGATATTTGTTTGCATTGTAGCAAATTCCCGCTTCCATTCATCAACAAAAGATTGAATACGTTGTTCTGCCTGTTGCGCTTCGATAAAATTATCTCTTATTGTTTGAGAATTAATAAATCCAACGCGTTGCGCTTGTAAAGTAAATGGAATTAGTCCAAGAGAAATTAAAATCCAAAATTTTTTCATTATAAAATTATAAATATTAATTAGTGCCGCGTTTGATTACGTCTAGTACTTTATATGTTATATCGAGCTTCTCATCGTAATACAATAATGCTTGTGACGTTTTATCAAATACAAGATTGATTTTTTCATCCTTTGAAACTTGTTTGATAGATTTAAGTATTTTTTCTCTTATTGGTGCAAGATATTGTTCACAGGCATTTGATAGTTCACCTGTCTGTCCAAATTTTTGTTCTTGATATTGAAGCAATTGTAAATTCATTTGCTGCAATGATTCTTCTTCTTTTTGTTGTTGGTCAACGGTCATTACCGATCTTCTTTTTTGATATTGAGATAATTTATCATCAAGGTCCTTCTTCATTGCTAAGAGCGAATCCTGCCATTTTTTTCCAATATCATTCAACTTCTTATCAGCTTCAACTGCTTCAGGCATTTCTTTTAAAATAATTTCGAGATCTACAACCCCAACTTTAAGTGGCTGAGGAGCTTGTGATTGCTGTGCATTAGCTGGTATTTTCAAAAGCAATGCAAATACGAAAATTGATAAAATTTTAATTAATTTTTTATTCATTTTTATTTCCCTTTGTGTTTTTTATAAATATCAAATTTAAATATAATTTATATAATAATTATTATTGTTGCCCAATATTGAATAAGAATTGCCAACCTGAGGGTTTTGTCGCTCCGTAAACAGGATCAAATCCATACCCATAGCTAAATCCTATCATACCCAAAGGCATAATATATAATTGCACGCCAATACCAGCTGACCTTCTCAAATTGAAAGGATCCGTCTTGCGGAAGGATTGCCAAATGTTCCCAGCTTCTGCAAATGCATAAAAATAGATGGGATATGGATCCATTGTTACCGCAAAGCGGAGTTCCGTTGTATACTTTGAAAGTACATAACTTCCATCATCAGGTCCAAAGCTTCTTTCAGTATATCCCCGCATTGGTGTTACTCCCCAAATACTTATTCCACTACCCCCCATATAATACCGTTCTATCGGTGGTATCGTCGAATCCGATTTTAATCCAACAATATATCCCCATTTTGAACTGAGCATAAGTACCAATCGATCTTGGCCTTTTATCTGCATAAGTGGATTATAAATATCGAAACCAATATCTGTTTTGAAATAATCAGTTTTCCCAATTCCTAGTGCGCCCATTGCAAAAGTATTTGAAAATGTAAATTTTGAACCTATTGAAGGAAAGAATTGATTATTTAAACTAATTCGTGTGAATTGTTGAGAAATTGCAACCTCCAATCCAGGAATGAAACTTGATTGTGTGGTTTCATCAACATCATTATACATAACTCGAAAATCCCAATCACCACGCCAATAATCATCAGGCCATTTAAATCGACGCCCTAAATTTATCGTTCCACCCGACCTTCGCATATAAAAGTAATCAGAATAACGTGTATCAAATAAGTTAAATCCTAATGTTGTCGGTTCATCATATAGCCATGGCTCTATAAACCTTAACGAAAATGTCTGATATCTATTAAGCTGACCAACTTCAACATTTAAATTTAATACCTGCCCATTTCCACCTCTAAATGGTTCTGCAAGAGAAAAATTATTAAATGTTAAACCAATAGATGCTGTTAAACCAATAACTCCGGCATATCCAATAGAAGCATTGAAAGTATCAGTCGAGCGTTCCTCAACATTATACACAATATCCACACTTGTGTTATCTATTTTCGATGGTGCAACATTTGGTTGCAATTTTTCAGGATTGAAATAATTAAGCAACCCCAATGCACGAATGCTTCGTATTACTGCTGAACGGTCAAAATAATCGCCTGGCATTGTGAAAAGCTCTCGTCGGATGACTTTATCCTTAGTCTTTGTGTTCCCAACAATATCAACTTTACCAATTTTAAATCTTTGCCCTTCATAAACATAGACTTTTATATCTACTGAATCTGATGCGACATGCACTTCATTTGGTATAAAGCGGGCTTGCAAATATCCATTATCAAGATAAAGCGATGCAGCATCCGATTGTTCTTCATTACCTTCAAGATTCTTTTTAAATTTTTCTGCATCATATACATCACCTTTTTTGAAATTTAGACGATTTCTCAGCAATTCATCAGGATAAATTGTGTTGCCTTCAAAATCTATATTGCGGACAAAATATTGATTCCCTTCTTTTACATTAATTAAAATATTTACCCATCCTTTTTTCATATCATAACTCACTGAATCACTAATTATCTCGCCATCTATGAATCCATTCTTTTTAAAGAATTCATCAAGCAATTTTTTGTCTTCTTGGTATTTTTTCTCATCGAATTTTGCTGAACGCCAAAATTGCCACCAATCTTTTGTCTTAGTCTTTTTAAATGCTTTTGCTAATTTTTTATCTGAAAAATGAGAATTGCCTTCAAAAGTTATCGAATGCACCTTGAATTTTGTGCCTTCATCTATAAACAAATATAAATCTACATAATTCTCTAAATCTGTATAACGTACCTCGGGACTGATTTGCGCAAAAGCAAGACCCTCTTTATTGTACGCTTCTTTCAATCGCTTTTTTATCAGCATTGTATCATAATTCGATAAAATTTCCCCTTTATTCTTCTGTACTTCTTTCATTAAATCTTTTGTATTTATTTTCTCATTATCTTTGATAATAATATCATTAATACGAGGATATTCTTCAACTTCAATAACCAAAAATACTCCGCCCTCGGTAATTTTATCAATTTTTATTTTGACTTTATGGAATTGGTTTCTTTTCCATATATTTAATGTAGCTTCTTGAATTTTTGTATCATAAAGTAAATTTATTACATCCCCAATATGTAAGTTTGACAATGTTATAATAGTCTGAGCATCCACAAAATTATTTCCTTCTACGGAAATTCCCAAAATAGTTACGGGTTTGCTGGTGTTTTCCGCAACTTGCGCAAAAGATTGAGTGATACATAGTAATAGGGCAACAAATATACTATAAGTAATACTTTTATACATTGAAAATTTACTTATTCCAGAATTTTGAAAAATTTAGAATCTCACTTTTAATTTGTTTAGAAGTTTTTCCGAACCTGCGTTCTCTTTTGGCGTAATCTTTCAATGCTTCATATAAATCTTCTCTACGAAAATCAGGCCAGAGCTTATCAGTAATAAATATTTCGCCATAAGCCATTTCCCAAAGCATAAAATTGCTCAATCGTAGCTCGCCTGATGTGCGTATCAATAAATCAACGTCAGGTAAATCGCGTGTTTGCAAATATGATGCAAAAAGCTCTTCTGTAATATCCTCAGGAGATAACTTACCACTCCGAACATCTAGAGCAATCATTTGCAACGCACGCACAATATCCCATCGGCTGCTATAGCTTAATGCGAGGGTCAGAGTTAGACCTTTATTCTTTTTGGTTAATTCAATAGCATTAAAAAGCAATTCTTGTACCCCAGTGGGAAGAGCACTTGTTTTTCCAATTGTTTTAATACGTACTTTGTTTTCGTGCAATTCTGCAACCTCTTTCCGCAAATAAAGTTCCAATAATTGCATAAGCCCATTTACTTCTTCGGCAGGGCGATTCCAATTTTCTATAGAAAATGAATATAGAGTTAAATATTCAATACCTAATTGTGAGCAAGCTTTTACAATATCACGTACGCTCTCAATCCCTTGCCTATGTCCTTCATATCTCGATAAGCCTTGTCCCTCTGCCCATCTTCCATTGCCATCCATTATAATTCCAATATGTTGAGGTAATTTCCCTTTTTCCTGAATTTGTAGCTGCAAATTCTTATCTTCCTGGCTTAATTCATTATGCCACATTTTTCCCTTTTATTATTATATCGAATAAAATTACTATTTATCCCTCTTTTTTACTATTAATAAAAAATACTAAATTATGAAAAAAGTAAAAATTACAATTATATATTCGTTTAAAACCGATAATTATTTTGTATTTATATTGATTTATTTTAATTTATTATAGTAGAGCTCCCATATATGGCGCCTCTACAATATGTAAAGACGCAAAATTTTGCGTCTCTACGGTGCAAATTCCCCCTTATCAAAGGGGGCAGGGGGATGTCCCGCAGAGGGCTGAAG
>DAOTPH010000127.1:0-5447 GCA_035451765.1 Bacteroidota bacterium
TTAATATGTAAATTAATCTTATAATTGTATGTAATTTTACAAAAATAATAAATGAGTAATTATGAGACTATATACTAAAATTTTTGCACATCCGATGACTATTTTTGTCACCATTTTAATGACTACAATTTTGTTTCTAAGTGGCTGTAACAATAAGAACAATCCAGTTGGCCCTCCACAAGGAGAAATCGAAACAGGTGATTTCAATGAGATACTCAATGGTAATATTAGTCCAAATGGGGGAACACTCAGTTATACTAAAGTTGGGGACTCACTCTTTGGATTCTTGATTGGTGTGCCTAAAGGATCTTATTCAAGCAATCGCATTTTTAAAATTGAAATTGCACCTATCAAAAATCATAATTTTGGTGCGCAATTTGTCCCACTTACACCTATGATTAGAATATCAAATGGAGGTGGATATTCTGATTCAATAATGACATTGGAAATTCCTATAAAATTGCCTGCAGGTTATTTCCCAATGGCATTTTATTATGATAATGAAACAGGCGAACTTGAAGGCATCCCAACAGGTGCAATAACTGATGACAGAATTTATATTGGTACACGGCATTTTGATGGCAAAAGCCTATCAGATGGTAAATCTCCTACCATTCAAGCCACACAAACTTATGCTGATTTAATCGTGGCTGCTGTAAAATTAGGGGATTTAAATAAATCTTTCACTACGGGCTTTTTACCTGGTATAGATGACTGGGAATTTACAAATCATGGTTCATATATTGCACCCGGTGGTCATTGTGCAGGGCAAACACTTACTTCAATGTGGTATTATAGTGTGAAAAAACTCAAAGAAAAAAAACACTCTCTTTATGGGTATTATGATGAAATCGGTTATGGTGTTCCTGATACTATGTGGAAAGATAATCCAATGGGTTATCGGTTTGCTTCGGTTGTGCAACGGCAATATCAGATAAATGATATTAATTCAATTGTTGATAATTGGTTTACAAAATTCAATGATATTGGCAAGCGCAGATTTACAAAAGATAGTCTGCATTATTTATCTTTATTGTATGCGTTCAATACTATAAAGAAGCCTCAACTAATTGTAATATTTTCATCTCAAGGAGGAGGGCATGCCCTTGTAGCTTATAAAGGAGGTAATGGGATAATCAATATTGCTGATCCAAATTATCCAGGAATAACAACTCGAGAAATTGAATTTGTTAATGGTAATTTCAAACCCTATATGTCAGGAGATAATGCAGATAATCTTGGTAAGCCTTTTGAAAATATCAATTATACAGCAAAAAGTGCTCTTATTGATTTTGAACAAATTGAATCGGCATGGCAAGATTTTGAACAACATAAAAGTGGTGATGGTTATTTCCCTGATGTGCAGCTTGAATATAAAAATGAGAATGGTGAATTTGTTCCAGCACCAGATCCACTTGTATTTTTAAGTGATTCTGTAATTCTGCGCTGCGTATGTCAAACTTGTGCAATAACATTTACAAATAAGACAATACAACTTGAACTTATTAATGAAAAAGGCAAAGTCCTTGCTTATTCAGATGCTGATGGTTTATTGAAAGTAACTGCTGATAAATCTACTCCGAGATATGGGCTAACGATTTTTGGTTATCCTCAAAATAATCAAAATAGAAAATATATTGATTTCAAATGGCTAACTCTTACAAATCAAAAATTTGAAATTGAATCTGCTGATAAGGATGGAGTTCCAATCAAAAAAGCGGGCGAAATCAATAAACAATATAATTTCAAAATTAATGGTTATGGCAATTTTCCACCTTCTCCTAAATTTGTTTGGGACTTTGGTGACAATAGCTCGCAAGTCACAAAATATGGCAAAGACACTACTGCTAACCACACGTATACAAAAGAAGGATCTTATAATATTAAAGTAAAAATTTATAATAATGACAATTCAGCGTTAATTTCTGAAATCACTGCAAAAGCTAAAATTGGTAATAATCCAATCATTACATCAATTACTCCGACAAAAGGTCCCGATGGTCAAGTTGTAATTATTAATGGTTCTTCCTTTGGTGATCATCAAAGAGCTGGTGATGAAGTTTGCCTGTTCTTAGAGGGAGATTCATATAGAGCAATTTACTCGACTGAATGGTCAGATACACAAATAAAAACAATTATAAATACTGCGACAGATAAAAAGGGTACGATGCAACTGAAAGTTAGGCTATATGATTCTGATAAGATGAGTTATAGATGGTCAGAGCCTGTGCCTTTTGAAGTTATTAAATGCGAATTTACTAGTATTGAACCTACTATTTTAATTACTGATTCTATAGCAACACTAACAGGAACAGGTTTCGGTACATACTCTGAAGAAGATGGAATATTTCTTTATGATAAAAAAGTTAAAGAAATTATAAGTTGGACTGACAATAAAATTACTTTTAAAGTGCCAAAAATTTTATTGAATGGTGGGTTTGACATTTATTTGACTAAGGGTATGACTGACCAAAATGATAAACATAGCGGACATATCTATAGATATGAACCTGATTATATATATTGGCAGCCAACACCATCATTCATATTGGAATATCTTCCAATTTCAGTGAAAAATTTTAATAGTTATTTTTCTTATGATGTTGATGTTACAATCACTTATTATGATGCTAGTGGTAAACCTTATGCAACATCTGACGATTCACGTGGAGCCCAGGTAAGCTTTTATGATGAAAACCAAAATGCAAATATCAGTGTTAATGGGCGAACTTTTAGATTATGGGGAAATTATAGTGGAACTAATGGTAGCTTTGAATGCACCGGAACAATTTCATCAGATGGTAAGACAATCGAACAAGCAACGATCATTCGTAAAGATGATTCTGATAGGCTTATTTTTCGATGTTCAATTGAAAATTTGCCTTTGTATTTACATGAAGAAACTTTGTTGCCTATGATTCTTGATGAACCATCTTATTACCAATGGATATATTCTGCAAAATCCAATTCATTTTCATTAATTAAAGATTTTTATTATGCAGTTTATACATCTGAGGGTAAGCTACATAATGATTCTAAAATCAAAGGTTCGAGGAAGATTTTATTACTTCTTAGAGCAGGGAAAAAACAATAACTTGATGTGCAATCAAGATAACAAAAAAAAGGCTGCTCAATCAAAGCAGCCTTTTTATATTCTATTAGTTCATTGATGACTTATTTTTGTTCATATTCTTCTATTGGTGTTCTTATGATTACTTGTACAGTTCGATTGTAAAAACGTCCCTCTGGTAAGTCATTTGTATAAAGTGGCTCATCTTCACCGACACCGCGAACGATCAAAACTCCATATTTGCCTTTTGTTTGAGCATTAATACCGTTTTTGACTGTTGTAGCACGTCGTTCGGATAATGCTTTATTGTGTTCATATAACCCAACAACATCTGTATGGCCAACTACCTCTACCCACGATGTAGGTTTAATACGTTCATATACATATTCTCTCATAATTCTTTCATTAATCGGACCTGCATCACTTCTATCGAATGGGAATAGAATCAAAGAGTATCTCTCTAAAGTAGAATCGCTACCAACGACAACTTTCTTTTGCTCTGTTGAAACTTGCATTACAGGAATAACAACAGGGTCGGATTTGCATTCAGCACCATTAATGGTCCTAACAACCATTTGAGCAACGTAATTATCTTCATTCTTAGGGTAATTTCCATTTTCATCAGTCCAATCCCATTTGATAGTATCTTTGCCAAGAGGAATATTATCAATCAATTTCCACATATTATCATTCCGCTTGATTTCGATTCTTCTACTTGCAATAATTTTATCATCTATTCCATTTTTAAGAATCCACTTCATTGTATCTGGTTCTGGAAAAGTTTTAGGATATTTATCAAAAACAGGTTGCATAATTCTCCAATCATCGCATAGAATCTCAGCACGTCGATTTTCTACAATTCCAAGTGAATCTTTAAGATTTGAAACCACCTTAGGTTTTGGCAAATATGTGAGTTTCATTCTATCAGGACTAATTCCCCAAATATTTTTAAAATAATCATAAACAGCTTGCGCACGTTCCTGAGATAAACCTGGTCTTTTTTCTTCGGGGGTAGTTCCATCGGTTGTACCGACGATTTCTATTTTTGTGTCAGGATATTGTTTTAATCTAAATCCAAAAATATTTAGAATGTGGTAATATTTATTTAATGTTCCACCAGCAATTGTAGTATCTGTAAAGAATTGTGTTTGTTCTGGACTCTTAAATAAAATATATCTATCAGGAATCTTGGAACTGCCTAAATCGAAGAACACATAATTCAATAATGGATACAGATCCCATGTTTGAATTTGCTCCATTACAAGCCCATTAAACCCTGCTAATTGTGGTTGAAATTTTTTCATTCGAGAAATATAATTTGCTTCCGCGATTTGTGACGTTAGCACAGGCCGCTCGCCAAGCGTTACAGTAACATTTATTTCTTCAACAACTTTTCCAGCTTCTTCAGGATTTTCTGTAACAGATGGTTTGACAACCCTTTGTACTATTGTTCTAGGAACATAATTGATATTTTCTGCTGTAATTTCATAATCTATTATATCTATAGAATCTTTTGGATTTCCATATTCAGCATTTGTAACCACATAAGTCATTTCTTTTTTGTTCATTGTTACGCTATCGTTAAATGTTTTGCCTGTTATAGGGTTCTTCATTGATATTTTCGAGGGTATAAATTCTTGAGTGCATTCATCCACAACGGTTATTTTTACAACAACATTTCGGAAAAATGTAGGAACAAAAGCCATAAACAAATCTAGATCGCCTTGATATCCAGGTAAATCTTTCCTTGTTGAAGAGAAATAAATAATATCTCCTGATGCAGGTAAAGTAATAAATTGCTCTTCACCTGATGTATTAATTGGTTCCCCTAAATTTTCAGGTTTTGACCAAGTATTTGTTGATGGATCATAACGTGTTACATAGAAATCCTTGCCACCATAAGAAGGCTTAATACCATTTGATGCAAAAAATAGTGTGACACCATCAGCAGCAATAAAAGGCGATACATCTTCGCTTTTAGTGTTTATAGCACTCAAATTTACGGCAGGTTTCCAATCTTCTTCATTCTCATCCCAATCACTATACCATATATCCATATTTTCAGGAACGTTGTCCCCCTTACTATTTGGTCCTTTACGTGTCGAAACAAAATATAATCGGCTTTGGTCGGGGGCAATGGAAGGCTGTGATTCAAATTTATCGGTATTTACATTCGGGCCTAAATTTATGGGACGTCCCCATTTATCTCCCTCAATTGTTGTTTTGTAAATATCGCAACTCCCAAATCCATCTTCACGATTACATCCTGTGAAATATAAACTTTGCCCATCTGCAGCAATTGAAGCAGCGCCTTCGTTCAAAGCAGTATTAACGCCTAACTCTCCCCATTGCCGCGATGTATCGATATTATAAGGTG
>DAOTPH010000128.1:0-5373 GCA_035451765.1 Bacteroidota bacterium
CATACTGATGAAATATTAAAAAAATATAATTATTCAACTGATGATATTAAAAATTTGAAAGAAAAAGGTGTCATATAAAATATAGTATTGATATGAAACAAACATTAGTTCAAAAAATTTTGGCAAAAGCTTGCAATAAAGATTCAGTGGCTGTTGGCGATGTCGTCGAACCTCGCGTATCGCTTGCAATGAGCCACGAAAATGCAGCTCTTGTCATAAATCAATTTAAAGAAATATTTGAAGGCACAAATTTGCCTGCAAATGTATGGGACCCGAATAAAATTGCAATAATTTTTGACCATCGAGTCCCCGCAGAAAGCAAAAAAACCGCAACAAATCAAAAGCTTATCAGGCAATTTGTTGCAGAACAAAAGATTACAAAATTTCATGATATTCGAGGTGATGAAGGTGGTATTTGCCATCAAATTCTTGCTGAAAATGGATATATACTCCCTGGTGGTGTAGTTGTTGGTACCGATAGCCATACAACAACACATGGTGCATTAGGTGCATTTGCTTTTGGTATTGGTGCAACGGAAATGGCATCAGTATGGGCATTGGGTCATGTTCTAAATGTCGAAGTCCCTGCCACTATCAAGGTCGTGATAGATGGTAAGATGCCCGAAGGGGTTTATCCAAAAGATATAATTCTTTATTTAATTGGGAAATTAACAAATCAAGGTGCAAATTATAAAGTGCTCGAATTCCACGGCTCAACTGTTAAAAATATGGATACATCAGGGAGATTGACATTGTCAAATATGTCTGTCGAGGCTGGAGCCACTGCTGGTATTTTCCCCCCTGACGATGAAACAGTTCGGTATTTACGTGAAGTTGCAAATTATAAAGGTGATATTGATATAATACAACCTGATACTGATGCTGAATATATCCAAACAATTAATATAAATATTGAATCTCTTGAACCGCAAGTTGCTGTACCCCACAATGTTGATAATGTAAAGCCAATCAGCCAAGTCGAAGGTATCCCAATTGACCAAGTTGTAATTGGTTCTTGCACTAATGGGCGTCTTGATGATTTGAAAGTAGCAGCTGATATTATTCGAGGCAAAAAAATTAGCCGTTCAACACGAATGCTTGTTTTCCCAGCTTCGGCAAGAATTTATCAAGAAGCATTAGAAAAAGGTTATGTGGAGGATTTTCTTAAAGCTGGAGCTGTTGTGATGAATTCAGGATGCGGACCCTGTTTAGGCATTCATCAAGGAGCTTTAGGTGATAATGAACGTGCATTTTCTACAACAAATCGAAATTTCAAAGGAAGGATGGGCAACCCCGATTCAGAAGTATATCTTGGTTCCCCCGCAGCAGCCGCTGCAACTGCTTTATTTGGTAAAATAACAGATCCACGAAAAATTTTTAGAGGTGAATTATGAAAGTATTATGGAAATTAGGAAATGATATTTCAACTGACCATATCTATCCCGGTAGATATATGGCAACAGTTTTGCCAACTGAAACACCGCAATATGCTTTTGCTGATATTCCTGAATTGAATAAGATTTTAAATGATAAAGAATATAAAGAGCCGAAACTGATAGTAGCGGGCGAAAATTTTGGAACAGGCTCATCACGCGAGCAAGCTGTATCCACTCTTGTTGGATGCAATGTTATAGTAATTGCCAAAAGCTTTGCAAGAATATTTTTTCAAAATAGCATAAATCTTGGTTTGCGAACTGTAATTTGTCCCGAAATCGATGCTGAGGTTGGTGATGATTTAGAAATAACTGATAATAAAGTAATTAATCATACAAAAAATAAAGAATATAATATAATTCCAATTCCTCCTGCACGCAAAGCTATTGTCGATGCAGGTGGGCTTATTGCTTACACTCGCAAGCGGTTGGTAAAGCAATAAGATTGGAAAAAATATTATTTGTTTTTATTTTAGATTATCTTCAATTCCAAATTCGCGAGAGATAATATTCTCGATTGTCTCGAAGCTTTTGCGGAATGATTTATCGAATTGAAGATATTGATTTACTTTTTTGATTGCATAAACAACAGAGGTATGGTCTTTAGTACCAAATGCCTCTGCTATTTTTTTAAGTGGAATATTCATATATTTTTTTACAAAATACATAGATAATTGCCTTGCAATTACAAGCTCCTGTTTTCGGGATTTAGAAAGCATTTCCTCGCAAGTCAATTGGAAATAGTTCGCTACAATCTGCCTAATGTTCTCAAGAGTCATCTCACGGTTATCCATTTGATAAATACTTTTGACAACTTCCCGAGCAAGGTCCATCGTAATAGGTTTATGATTGAGTGTTGAACGTGCTAGTAAGTTAATATATGCTCCTTCCAATTCTCTAGTGCTGTCGGTTACATTTTTGGCCAAGTAATTAGTTACATCTTCGGGCAATTCAAAACCGTCCAGTGAGCTTTTCATTTTAAGAATTTGTGTCCTCATCTCAAAATCAGGTGGTTGAATATCAACTGTCACACCCGAATTAAAGCGGGAAATTAATCTATGGTCAATCCCTCTTAATTCCTTTGTTGATTTATCACTTGTAAATATAATTAATTTTTTTGCTTGATATAGAGAATTAAATGTGTGGAAGAAATGATCTTGCGTTTTTTCTTTGCCTGCAAGGAACTGAATATCGTCAATTATAAGCACATCCACATTTCTATAAATTTCGCTAAATTCATTCACTTTATTACTTGTCACGGCATTTGTATAATTGATAAAATATTGCTCGCCTGTGAGATAAAGCACGCTCATATTAGGAAAGTTCTTTACAATTTCGTTTCCAATTGAATGGATCAGATGGGTTTTGCCAAGCCCTGTATTGCCATAAATTAAAAATGGATTATAGCGTGTTTTCAATGGATTTAGAGCAATTGATTTGGCTGTTTTCACTGCAATATGGTTACTTTCGCCCATTACGAAATTGCTAAAATTATAATCTTTATGAAGCGTATTATTAATAGGATCACTATTATTATTTATCATTTTATCATTTTTTTGGCTTTTAAATTTTTGTGTGGTATTAGTTCTATCATTCGAGGAATTTTTTACTGTTTGCCTGATTTCATAAAAGATTTCTATTTCTTTATTAAGAAGCCTCTCCAATGTTGAAGAAATTAAGCGTGAATAATGCTCTTCAAGCCATTCATAAAAGAATTGGCTTGGAACTCGTAGGACGATTTTATTATTTTGTAAAGAAACAGGTTCGATTTGTTCAAACCAAATTTTAAATGCTGAATTGTCTACATTATCTCGGAATATTTCAAGGGCCTTAGACCAAGTACTAGCAAGATGTAAATGACCGTTTTGGGTGGAATTCGTTATATTAGTTTTTGATTCAGTAATCAATTCTTCCATATTTTTTCTATTTAAAATTGAAATTCTCGATATTTGTAAATTAAAAAAATTTTTGAAACTCAAAAACCACTTTTTTGCTTTTTGAATTTTTCTAAAACGAAATTTTACAAAATTTCAGCAAATAACAATTAAAAAATTTTTTCCACATAGATTGATTTTTTTTAAATTTCATATTAATCCAAAAAAAAGAATAGTTTAATAATGTTAAGTGATATTTTTAAATTATTAACAGATTATTAATAAACTTTGTAATATTTTAATAATCATTTACTTACTTTAATTTTCTTAAAATTTTAAGATTTGCTTATTTTAAAAATGATTATAAAAATTTTAAAAGTTATTCACATTTTGCAATTTTGGCATAAGAAAACTGTTTTTTTCATTTGAATTTCTTTTGTAAAAATTATAAAACAAAATTGCCTTAAATTTGTCTAAATAAAAAACATATATAATATGAGAAAATTTGTTTTTGCATTTATAGTAATATGTGCCTTGCCTAATCTCTTATTTTCTCAATGGAAAAGAGTGCAGGGTATTCCAAAGCCATATAATGATGGATATTATTTAGATGTATATTTTCTCGAATCAAATCCCCAATATGGATGGATTTGTGGATATAATGGTGTTGTGCTTCGAACAACCGATGGAGGTAATAATTGGGATTACGCCATAATCCCTAATGCATATCAGTTGGAAAGCATATTTTTTGTGAATGAAAAGATAGGTTATACATCGGGACTGGTGAGCAATATGGATACCTATGGCGCAATATATAAATCAACAGACGGTGGAAAAAGCTGGTTTAATGTAAGCCCTCCTGGATATTCAGTTGATATTTGGGGTAATATTTTTCTCGATGCAAATACTGGATTTGCAATAGGTGGAGGTTGTGGCGATGAACAACAATTTTATAAAACTACAGATGGCGGGAAATCTTGGAAAGTATTTTATGGCAATTATTATAACTCAGGCTTATCTGACATACTTTTTGACCAAAATGGAATTGGTTATGCATCAAGTAGTGGTGCGATTTGGAGAACAACTGATCTAGGAAATACATGGCAAATTTTTTGTATTACAGGCAGTAATGATTGGCAAGAAGAAATTACTCTCTCGGGTCAAACTTTTCTACTTCCTTATTCTGGGGGTTGTACAGGTGGGAATGGAGGAGGCGGAATGCGAATCTCAACTGATATGGGTAAATCTTGGAGAAATCACGAGCTTGGCATTCCTATGTTTGGTTCATTTTTGCTTTCTCCAAAAAAGGGGTGGGTGGTTGGTTGGCAACAATCAATTTATTATACATCGGACGCAGGCAATACGTGGGAATTGAAAAATTGCGGCATTGATAAAGGTATAGATCTTGATGATATTTGGTGCATAAATGATACAACTGCATTTGTTGTGGGTAAAGGTGTATGGAAATTAACACGCCTTGATACTGCAAAACCTGAAATAGTGGCATCGCAAAACCCCGCTTGCCAGGGTGATACTGTAATTTTATCCGCTACGAAAAATTATGAAAATTATAAATGGTCAACAGGCGAGACTTCCCCACAAATTAAGGTTACTAAACCTGGTGAATATTGGCTTTATGCTTATAATACAATTTGCGATACGGGCACATCCGAAAAGCTTAATGTAATATTTTATCCAAAAATTCCATTAACTTTACAGGTTTCTGATACTTCAAATCTATGTCAAGGGGATACCGTTAAAGTTAGTATAAAAGAGAATTTTCAAAATTATAATTGGTCAACGGGCGAGACTACAAAAGAAATTCTTATAACTCAATCAGGTAAATATTATATTACAGCTTCTGATAGCAATGGATGCTCTTCAAAGGATAGTATAAATATTTTTATTGCACCCTTGCCTGATCCAAAAATTAATGTAAATGGGTCAGTCAATTTCTGTGTTGGTGACTCCACCGAGCTTGAATCAGCTTATGATTATCCATTTTATGAATGGTATGAGGAAACTTCAACTCAACCAATTTCAAACGATAAAAAGATAAAAATAGG
>DAOTPH010000129.1:0-5341 GCA_035451765.1 Bacteroidota bacterium
AAAAATGAAACAATTCTCTTTTATAAATTTCAATCGCATTATTCATCCGAACATATCACCATTTTCAAAATGGTATATTAAAGTTGCTTTAATTGTATTATCACTTGTATTTGTAATTGTATCAATAATTTATACTGATTCACTTGTCCAGGAAATAATAAAACGAGAAAAAGGATTGCTCGATTTCTACACCGATATTTATCAGCATTACTCAGACCCTGCAGCAAATATTGAGGATTTTAGTTTCTTTTTGGAAAAAATAACTCCACAAATCAATTTTCCTATTATAATTACAGATAGCAATGATGTGCCACTGGAAGATTTTGATATATATTCCGCTAATATTAATATTGATAAAAATCTTTCATATTCTGATAAACGCAAAGCATACCAAGATATGGTATGGAAAATGAAAGCAAAATATGACCCTATAATAATTGTTGATAGCACAGGCAAAGTATTGCAGAAATTTTATTATTTTCATTCTCCACTTGTTGATAAATTTCGGCTTTTCCCCGTAATATCATTTATTATTATCTTAATTTTTGTAGGAATTGGCTACATCGCATTTTCAGCAAGTCGGCGAAATGAAGAATCAATGGTCTGGATAGGGATGGCGAAGGAAGCTGCTCACCAACTTGGCACACCATTATCATCACTTCTTGCTTGGCTTGAAATTCTGAAAAGTCGTTCGACGGATCCAGATATGTTGGAGATTATAAATGAGATGGGAATTGATGTAGATAGATTGAATATTGTCGCAACTAGATTTTCAAAAATCGGTTCAGAAGCTGAGCTTAAACCTACTAATATTTCGAGATTGATTGAAGATGTATCTAAATATTTCGAGAAACGTTTGCCACATCTCGGGAAAAAAGTATCAATAAAACGGGACATTAATAAAGATTATTATGTTGATTTAAATTCTGACCTCTTCAGTTGGGTATTTGAAAATCTATTCAAAAATGCTGCTGATGCAATCGAGCAAGGTGAGGGATTGATTGAAGTATCAATTAAGGAAAGATCTGTGAATAGAATTCGTATTCTTGTTAAGGACAATGGAAGGGGAATGACTAATAAAGTTAAAAGAAATATATTTATTCCCGGTTTTACTACAAAAAAGCGGGGTTGGGGATTGGGATTGAGTCTTGCAAAAAAAATTGTGGAAGATTATCATCATTCTAAAATATACGTTAAAGAAACCGCACCTGGCAAGGGCACAACCTTCGCCATTGATATGAAATTAACACCTAAATACGAAAAGATCCTATCAGAGTAATATAATTATTTAAATAAAATATTGAATTTTATTTTATCTTATTAAATTCAACAAATTAATTAGATTATTTTACTATTTTTATGTCTTATTTCGTCTTTAAAATATATGTATTAATAATTATTGAATATAAATAAATATGAATTTTCAGAAACTAACATTAAAATCGCAAGAAACATTAAAAAATGCTCAGGAGATTGCAGGTTCTTATGGTAATCAGTCTCTTGAACCTATACATTTGCTTGCAGCACTCATTCAAGATAATGAAAGTGTTGCAACAGAAATTATTAAAAAAATCGGCGCTGATTTAAATCTAATCAAGATTGAAGTCAATCGCTCTCTTGAGAAATTGCCAAAAGTATCAGGAGCAAACTTCACTAATCAATACATCTCTAATCATTTAGCGACCGTACTTGATGCAGCAGAAAAGCAAGCTGATTTAATGAAAGATGATTTTATTAGTGTCGAGCATTTGCTTATTGCGCTTGCGAATGTTCCAAGCACAGCACAAAATATACTGAATGAAGAAGGAATAACTCAAGACAAAATTCTTGCAGCATTGAAAGATATTAGAGGGAATCAAAGAGTAACAGACCAAAATCCTGAGGAAAAATATCAAACTCTTAAAAGATTTGGGCGTAATCTTACAGAAGAAGCAAGACGTGGCAAGCTTGACCCTGTAATTGGGAGAGAGGATGAGATACGCCGTGTTTTGCAAGTGCTTTCACGTCGTACTAAAAATAATCCTGTGCTGATTGGCGATCCTGGTGTAGGCAAGACGGCGATTGTGGAGGGTATTGCAATTCGTATAAGCAATGGGGATGTACCTGAAACTCTGAAAAATAAGCAAATCATTAGCCTCGACACAGGTAGCTTAGTTGCGGGTACAAGCTATCGAGGTCAATTTGAAGAGCGAATGAAAGCAATTGTAAAGGAAGTGGTTGATTCAGCTGGCGAGATTATTCTATTTATTGATGAAATTCATACTTTAGTAGGCGCTGGTGCTGCTGAAGGTAGCGTCGATGCTTCAAATATATTAAAACCACCATTATCACGGGGTGAATTGCATTTGATTGGGGCAACAACCCTTGATGAATATCAAAAATATATCGAAAAAGATGCTGCATTGGAACGGCGTTTTCAGAAAGTATTTATTGATGAGCCATCGGTTGAAGATACAATATCAATTTTGCGGGGTTTAAAAGAAAAATATGAAGTTCATCACGGTGTTCGCATTACTGATGATGCAATAATTGCAGCTGCACAACTATCAGATAGATATATTACTGATAGGCATTTACCTGATAAAGCAATTGATTTAATTGATGAAGCTGCTTCCAAAATTAGATTAGAAATTGATTCGATGCCTGCTGAATTGGATTCCGTATTGCGCCGAATACGCCAACTTGAAATTGAACGTCAAGCATTATTAAAAGAATTAAAAGAGCAATGATAATACTCACAAAAATTGACGGCTCAAAAATTGCAATTAACCCCGATGAAATTGAATCAGTTGATAGCACACACGACCCTACAATTACATTGATCAGTGGACGCAAAATTATAGTTCGCGAGTCGCTTGAAGAAATTGCTCAGAAATTTATAGAGTATAAAAAGCAAATTCACTTTTTACATTAATTATTATTTTAATATTTAGGTTAATTTTTAGAACAAATAGTCAGATACAAAAAATGAAGTAATTTATATAAATATATATATATCTTATGCAAATTTCAAAAACCCTCGATTCTCAACAGCGTTCCCTCGAAGAAGTCAATGAAAGCATTGATACAACTGTACCGCAATATGGCTGGCGGCGTATTTTCAATTTCTTAGGACCTGCATATCTTATTAGCGTAGGATATATGGACCCTGGCAATTGGGCAACAGATATTGGTGGAGGTAGCCGATATGGATACACATTAATTTGGGTATTGCTACTTTCAAATTTGATGGCAGTTTTGTTGCAATATCTTAGCGCAAAGTTGGGAATTGTTCGACGATTAGATTTAGCTCATGCTTCCCGTGAAACATACCCTAAATTTATTAATTACATATTATATGGATTAGCAGAAATTGCAATTGCAGCTACAGATTTAGCCGAAGTGCTTGGTATGGCAATTGGTTTGTATTTGCTATTTGGATTACCACTTCTGATTGGAGTTTCAATTACTGTGCTTGATACTTTTCTGATTTTATTATTCCAGAAGCTTGGAATGCGAAAAATTGAAGCTCTAATTATTTCCTTAATTTCAATAATCGGAATCTCTTTTTTTATAAATTTAATTTTGGCAAAACCTGATTTTGGGGAAGTAGTAACAGGTTTTGTTCCCACGCTACCTGATACTTATGCTTTATTTATTGCAATTGGTATAATTGGCGCAACTGTTATGCCTCATAATCTTTATTTGCACTCTGCATTGGTACAGTCGCGAAAAATTGATAGGTCATCCAAAGGTATTCGTAATGCTTTAAAATACAATTTGATAGATTCTACAGTTGCTATGAATATTGCATTTGTGGTAAATTCGGCAATACTTATTCTTGCAGCATCAACATTTTTTAAGTCAGGCTTTCAAAATATTGCAGGCATCGAAGATGCATATAAAATGCTTACACCCCTTTTGGGGACAAACCTTGCCCCAACATTATTTGCAATTGCTTTAATTGCAGCAGGACAAAGCTCAACTGTGACGGGAACTCTTGCGGGACAAGTAGTAATGGAAGGTTATTTGCGTATTCGTATTCGACCTTGGCTAAGGCGTATTTTAACTCGGTTACTAGCTATAATTCCTGCATTTTTAACAATCTTATTATTTGGAAACTCTACTACTAATACTCTGTTAATTCTTAGCCAAGTCATTTTGAGTATGCAATTAGGTTTTGCGATTATACCTCTAATTCATTTCGTTAGTGATAAAAAGGAAATGGGTGAGTTTGCAATTAAACCGATAATTAAATTTCTATCTTGGATTGTTGCTATATTAATTGTTTCTTTAAATGTGAAGCTTGTTTATGATACAATCACTGAATGGATGAGCAAATCAAACCAACCTGTACTACAATATGTGGTTATATTAATTGGTATAAGTTTATTTTTGTTAATTTTATATATTACATTTGGACCACTATTTTCTAGACTTCGAGGAAAAGAAAAAGCTACTGCACCTCATACATACACAACCCAATTATCTTCTTTACTTGAACAGAAACCAATTAAAAAAATTGCTGTACCAATTGATTTTTCTCAAAGTGATTTGAAGGCAATAAGTACGGCAGCGAATCAATTAAGCAATGGGGGTGAGATTGTGTTGATTCATATTGTCGAAAGTGCAGGGGCATTGATATTAAGAGGTGAGATTAAAGACCTTGAATCTATTGAAGACCGCGATAAGTTGCAAGAATATGTGAATTCATTGAAAAATATTGGAATAAATGCTACATTTATTCTTGAATTTGGCTCACCAAAAAGAGAAATACCAAAAATTATTGAAAATATCAATGCTGATTTAGTTGTTATGGGAAGTCATGGACATCGGGGGCTTAAAGATTTGATTTTTGGCGAAACTGTGGATTATGTTCGCCACCATATAAATGTACCTTTGATTGTTGTTTAATTTTTAATTAAGATAATTAAAAAAGGGTGCTATGGGGGACTCGAACCCTCGGCCCTCAGAGCCACAATCTGATGCTCTACCGACTGAGCTAATAGCACCGTCTTTACGAAATATTTCAGAATACAAAATTAATAAAATTCTCTGTATTTTGGTAATTTGCTATAAATCTAATTTGAAAAATTGAAAATTATACAAGATATATATAAATATAAACATATAAAGCATTCTTTTATTTTAATATTCTTTTTGATTCAATTTCTTTTCACTAATTGTTCTTCTATTGTGCGTTTTAATCAAAACAATATAAAACTATATAATTCTCAAGTGGGGAAAGCACCAATTGGAACGACATTTCGTGGCTGGGCTTCCTATTATTCTGATGATTTCCAAAATCGCAAAACAGCTAGTGGGGAAGCTTATGATAAAAATAAACTTACTGCCGCACATC